>JBEBDF010000005.1:0-62937 GCA_041157105.1 Bacteroidota bacterium
TCCACAAAGAAGAGCGTAAGATCATCTTATCTCACACACGTACCTTCACTGCAGCTACGGCTGAAGAAGTAGCGGCTGATGCTGCTGCGGCGAAACCAGAGAAGAAAAAAGCAACTAAGTCTGCTGAGAAAACAGCGACAGTTTCAGCTGAGAAATCGACTATGGGCGATATCGGTGCTTTATCTGCTTTAAAAGAGCAAATGGAAGGCGCTGAGAGAGAACAAGCGATTAAAAAATTAGAGAAAAAATCTAAAAAGGCTGAATAAGAGCATTCACCTGTTCTATACTGAGAGGGGTTAGCGAAAGCTGACCCCTTTTTTTTGTTTTCTTATTTTTTTTTCCAAACTTACATCCTATCATTAAAACCTATCAACCATGAGTAACACTTCAAGACGGAACTTCCTGCAAAAAGCGGGTTTAGCCGCAGCTAGTTTCTACATTGTCCCTCGCCACGTTTTGGGTAAAGGGTACACGGCTCCTTCAGACAAATTAAACATCATGGGTGTCGGTGGTGGCGGAAAAGGCTACAGCGATATCATGAATTCGTATAACAAAGGTGCTGAAAATATCGTCGCAATTGTCGACGTAGATGATCGCCAAATCGTACGCATCAAAAAAGACCTTCCAAAAGCAAATTACTACCGTGATTTCCGTGCAGCCTTAGATAAAGAAGGTAGCAACGTAGATGCGGTCATCGTTTCTACTCCGGATCACACCCACGCAACGATTGCGATGGAGGCGATGCGTCGTAAGAAGCACGTATACGTTCAAAAACCCTTAACACATGATATCTACGAGGCGCGTCTTTTAGGCGAAAAAGCTGCGGAAATGAAAGTGGTAACCCAAATGGGTAACCAAGGTTCTTCCGGAGACGGTGTTCGTCAAATGATGGAGTGGTTCGATGGCGGTGCGATCGGAAAAGTAAAAGAAGTATATGTTTGGACGAATCGTCCCGTATGGCCACAAGGAATCGCCTATCCTGCCGCTGGATCACCAGCACCGGCAGAATTAGATTGGGATCTTTGGTTAGGACCTGCGAAATACAGAGAATATAACCCAGCTTTACTTCCATTCAAGTGGAGAGGCTGGTGGGATTATGGTACAGGTGCATTAGGCGATATGGGATGTCACTTATTAGACCCTCCTTTCAAAGTATTAGGTATCCGCGACGCGATCGATGTTGAATGTTCTGTAGGTTCTGTCTTCTTACAAGATTGGACGCCGGAATACATTCCACAAGGATGTCCTCCTAGCTCGATGGTAACATTGCACTATGGTCCTTCGAAGAAAAATAATTCTCCAGTGAAATTAACTTGGTTTGATGGGGGTCTTCGGGCGCCGCATCCAGATGGAATTCCTTCATCGGAAATCATCGGGGATCCAGATGGCTCTAATGGGGTTATCTTAATCGGATCGAAAGGAATCATGACCTGCGGAACGTATGGTATGTATCCTAAAGTGTTTAAAAATGGTAAGCGTGTTGATGAATCAGAACTTCCTAAAGCAAGCCTAGCGCGTGTGAAAGGTGGAGATAGCGGACACAATACGCAGTGGGTAGAGGCTTGTAAGGCTGGTTTTGGCAACATGGAAGTAAGTTCTCCATTCGATTACGCTGCTCCATTTACAGAATCTGTTTTAATGGGTAACCTAGCGATTCGTTCGTACATGTTACGCGAAGGTGAAGGCCGAAACGCAAAGTACATCGGTCGTCAAAAACTGGAGTGGGATGCAGCAAACATGCGTATCACGAACTTTGACGCAGCGAACCAATTCGTTAAACGCGAATACCGCAACGGCTGGACACTGTAAGTGACCATTCAATAAATAGAATAGAAAAGACGGGATGCTCTCCCGTCTTTTTTTTATTTTTGCCCTATGAATTTTAGCACAAACACTCCTGCCTCTGAAGTCTTCGCACAAGTCGAAGCTTACATCATCTCTCAAGGTTACACAATTATCGATAAAGACCACAGCCGACCATGGGGGGGATTCTTTGTGTTAGATGAAAACCAAGCAGCCAAGTTTGCAGCACAATTCTTCCCACAGCTAACGCTGGATTCCATTCAGATCACCCAAAAGCTAAGCCCTAAGTTCTTAGTAGTGGCTCCTTCCAAGCGTTTATCTTGGCAATACCATTTCCGCAGAGCAGAAGTGTGGACGGTTCATCACGGCCCAGTGGGGGTAGTAATCTCAGACACGGATGAGCAATCTGCACCGGGCGTATACCAAGAGGGCGAATTGATTACTTTGCCCACCGGAATGCGCCACCGTTTAGTTGGTCTAGACAACTGGGGTGTAGTGACGGAGATTTGGCAGCATACGGATGTGGAGCATCCATCGGATGAATCAGATATCGTCCGTTTGCAAGATGATTTTGGCCGTTAATAAAATTTAACGGGGCCGTCATCTTAAAATAATACAAGAAAACTTTGTAGTCTACGAAAGTTTCCATAGTTTTGCTTCCCGATAAGTCAATGGGTTAAGCAAATGAAATCACGCATTCTAGAAAAAGGAACAGAATTATTCTTCCGTTATGGTGTCAAGACTGTAACGATGGATGCGATTGCAAGCGAATTAGGGATTTCTAAAAAAACGATTTATCAACATTTTCCGGACAAAGATTCGATGGTTTTAGAGGTCGTAAAAACCTTCACTGAACAAGATTTTGCAAAGTGGGATGAGCTCGATAGACTTTATTCGAATGTGATCGAAAAGATGTTTAAGTCTTTTGAAATGACAAAAGATTTATTGACTCAGATGAATCCCCGATTGCTTTTTGAAATCCAAAAGTACTTTCCCGCCGCATTTCAAGTCTTCAAAGAGCATGGAGAAAAATGTATTTACCAAAACTTAATTGCCGACTTTAAAAAGGGCGCGCAATTCGGCTACTTCAGAAATGATATCGATTTCGAATTACTTGCCCGCTTACGCATGGCCGAAGTTGATTTAGCCTTCAACCCCGATTTTTACCCTAACAACAAATTATCCTTGTATGACACCCAGATAACAATGATGGACATTTTCATGCGAGGTATTTTGACTGAAAAAGGTTTAACGCTTTATACATCTTACCAAAACAATTTAAACTAATGATCCGCCTAAGAAAAATCTATGCCGGTCTATTTTTACTGACCTCTCTGGCAGCTACAGCGCAGTCATTTAGCCTAAAACAGGCCGTAGACTACGCTATCGCAAACCAAGTACAAGTGAAAAATAGCCAACTCGACTTGCAGAACGCAAATGCAAAGGTGAATGAAATTAGAGCAATGGGCTTGCCTCAAGTCAATGGGTCTCTTTCGCTCACCAACAATCTCATCTTGCAACGTGTTTTTATCCCAGCCAGAATTTTCAATCCAGCGGCCGCTGAAGGGGAATTGATTGCGGCGAAATTTGGGGTAGATAATGCTGGTTTTGCGAATGTGGGATTAAGCCAATTGGTTTTTGACGGAACGTATTTACTGGGCTTAAAGGCATCATCGGTGTACAAAGACTTAGCCGTGAAGTCCGTAACACAATCCAAGCAACAAGTAGCAGAGAATGTGACGAAGGCGTATTATGGAATTTTAGTCAATGAAAAACGCCAAGGCCTTTTAGCCTTGAATGTGGCTCGATTAGATACCTTATTAAAAGAGACGCGCGAGCTGAATAAGCAAGGATTTGTTGAAAAGATAGACGTACAACGTCTAGATGTGCAAGCAAACAATTTGCGTACAGAACTAGAAAACATCGATCGACTGCAAGCTTTAAGCTATTCCCTTTTAAAGTTTCAGATGGGTTACCCTATGGAAGAGCCGATTCGATTAAGTGAAACTTTGGAAAAAGTAGAATTAGCGACGTTTAATACGAATGCTGCTGGCGATTTCAATTATTCCAATCGCATCGAGTATTCCATTTTGCAAACTCAGGAAAGCTTAGCGGAACTGGATTTAAAAAGTATCAAGGCGGGTTATTTGCCTCGTCTCTTGTTGAACGCAAACTACGGTTACAATGCGGGAGCAAATGGTTTTGGTGATTTAGTGAGCAAGCCTTGGTTCGATAATGCCGCTGTAACAGTAGCCTTGCAGATTCCAATCTTTGATGGCTACTCAAAAAAATACAGAGCCATTCAATCAGCCAACAACTTACAAAAGGTGCGTCAGTCCTACGGCTTGCTAAAGTCGTCTATCGACATGCAACGTTCACAGGCGAGCATTACGATGAAGAATGCTTTGGAATCCATGAAAGAACAAAAGGCGAACTTAGAATTAGCCAATGAAATCTCTCGTGTAACGCGGGTAAAATACCAAAACGGGGTAGGTTCAAACTTAGAGGTTTTGAACGCAGAATCATCCATTAAAGAATCACAAGCAAACTACTTTACAGCACTTTATAATGCCTTAGTAGCTAAAGTTGAATTAGAAAAAGCAAACGGTACACTATACATAGACTAACAGAAACATGAAAAAAATAGCCATCCTCCTAAGTGGAATCATTTTATTCGCAGCATGCGGATCAAAAGATAAGAAGCAAGAATTAGCTGACTTAAAGAGCCAGGAAAAAGAAATCCAGGCGAAAATAGCTGCTTTAGAAAAAGAAGTAGGGAAGCCTTCAGATCAAGCGGTAGCGAAAGTAATCACCGTAAGCGTGAGCCCTTTAGCCACTCAAAACTTCCAGCACTTCGTAGAAGCGCAGGGAAATGTTGTAGCAGAAAACACCGTTTTAGTTAGCCCACAAACAGGTGGTGTGATTTTAACATTGCCAGTAGTAGCAGGACAAACAGTATCTAAGGGTCAATTGATTGCGACGTTAGACAACAACATCTTGAAAGAATCATTGGAAGAAGTTCGTCAACAACTTTCCTTAGCGAAGACAATTTTTACGAAGCAAAAAGCGCTTTGGGATCAACAAATCGGAACAGAGGTTCAATACTTGAGCGCGAAGTCGAATATGGAGTCTTTGGAGAAAAGAATCGTGACTTTGAAAGCACAATTAGGGCTTTCACGCGTAACAGCTCCTATTGCAGGAACCATCGAATTAGTACGCCAAAAAGCCGGCGAAATGGGGGCCCCAGGTGTCCCAATCGTTCAAATCGTAAACTTAGGTAACTTAAAGATCTCCGCTAAAATCGCAGATTCTTATGTAGGAACGGTGAAGCAAGGCGATGAAATCAGCATCAAATTCCCTGATTTGAACAAGGAATTGAAAGCACGTATCTCGTTAGTGTCTAAAATGGTGAATCCATTAACACGTACTTTCGACATCGAAGCGCGCATCCCGAACGCGGGTGGCGAGTTAAAGCCGAACTTATTAGCGGTGATTAACATCAACGATACATCGAAGAAAAACGCGATCGTGATCAGCGAAAACATTATCCAAAAAACCGAAAAAGGAAATTTAGTCTATGTGGCGGTAGAGGAAAATGGCAAAAAGGTGGCTCGTGCACGTCAGGTAACCGTAGGCTTAACCTACAATGGCCAAGCAGAGATTACAGAGGGTCTGAAAGCAGGCGAATCACTTATTACACAAGGATTTCAAGATTTAGTAGATGGTACAGCCATCTCTTTCTAAGTAGAAAATGGAAAAAAATATCAAAAATGAGCAATTGCCAGAAGGCAAAGGCTTAATCTATAACATGGTGGGCTGGTTAGCCCAAAACCGCACGACGGTTTACATCTTCACGTTCATCATTTTTGTGGCGGGGATGGGAATCTATTCGAGCCTTCCTAAAGAGCAATTCCCAGACATCGTGGTGCCTCAAATGGTCATCCAGACAGTCTATGCCGGAACGACTCCCTCAGATATCGAGAACACGATCAATAAACCGATTGAAAAACAAATCAAATCGATCACGGGTGTAAAGCGCGTGAAGTCGAACGCCTTGCAGGATGTATCAGTAATTATCGTTGAATTCAACACAGACGTCACCGTCCCCATCGCGAAGCAACGAACTCAAGATGCGGTAGATAAAGCAATTGCTGATTTACCCAAAGATTTAACGCGTGAGCCATCGGTAGCAGAAGTTAACTTCTCCGAGTTCCCGATCATGAACATCAACATCGCAGGGGATTATCCGCTCGATAAATTGAAGAAATACGCGGAGGACTTACAAGACGAGATCGAAGGTATGCCGGAAATTAACCGCGTAGATATCATCGGTGCCTTGAAAAGAGAGATTCAAATCAACCTAGACCTGTACAAGATGCAGAGTTATGGTTTGACTTTTTATGATATCCAATCAGCCGTACAAGGCGAAAACGTGAACATCTCGGGTGGCGATTTAGCCGTGGATGGAGTTCGTCGTTCCCTTCGTGTGACGGGTGAGTTTAAGGCTGTGGATCAAATAGCTAACTTGATGATCGGTTCCTCGACTGGAGCACGCGTTCGTTTAAAGGACGTGGCTGAAGTAGTAGACAGCTATGAAGAGAAGCAAGATTTTGCCCGTTTGAACAAAAAGTCTGTTATCACGCTAAACGTCATCAAGCGTGGGGGAGCAAACTTAATCGAGGCAGCAGATCGCATCGAAAAGACGATAGAAGAATACAAAGAAAATAGATTCCCGGAAGGATTAACCGTAACGACCACGGCGGATCAATCAGAGCGTACACGTGGCGATTTAGCGGACTTGATTAACACGGTTATTCTAGGTTTCATTTTCGTGGTGATCGTGTTGATGTTCTTCATGGGTGTCAGAGATGCCGTATTCGTAGGTCTTTCAGTGCCTTTATCGGCCCTGTTGACCTTCTTATTCATGCCTTCCCTAGACTTCAGCTTAAATACCATCGTTCTTTTTGGTTTCCTATTAGGACTAGGTATTGTGGTGGATGATGCGATTGTGGTAATCGAGAATGCGCACCGTTTGTTCAATAACTTTAAGAAATTATCCATTACGGAGTCGGTTAAATTAGCCGCATCAGAGGTGTTTATCCCCGTTTTATCAGGTACGCTTACAACCATTTCTCCCTTCTTGCCTTTGCTTTTCTGGCCTGGAATCGTGGGAGAGTTCATGAAATACTTGCCTATCACGTTAATTATTACGCTTTTCGCGTCCCTATTTGTGGCTTATGTCATGAATCCGGTATTCGCCATTACGTTTATGAAGCGTCACGATGAAGAGGTGAACGATGTGAAAAACCCGAAATTCTCGGATATCCGTCGCACCGTATTTATCTTGTTGAGTTTGGCAATTTTTGGCTACCTGATGGGCTTCGGCTTGGGTCACTTTGGCTTTGGTAACTTCTTTGTTCTTTGCATAATTCTGTATGTGTTTAATCACTTTGTGATCACTCCGAAATGGATTGTGCCTTTCCAGGAGAAGACTTTACCTAACTTCAAGACGAATTACCGCAAGTTAATCTCGTGGGTATTGATGGGCAAGCGCCCGATTTATGCGACTATTTCAGCCTTCGTTTTATTAATAGTTACGATTGCTCTAATGGGTGTGGTGAAGCCTAAAGTGGTTTTCTTCCCTTCAGGTGATCCGGATTACATCTATATATATGCCAAAAACCCGATTGGTACTGATGCGGTCGTTACGGATTCCATGACGAAAGTAATCGAGAAGCGCGTATTTACTTTCTTGAACAAAGAGGGATATAGTAAAATTGTCAATTCTGTCATTTCAAACGTAGGTAAAAACGCAGGTGATCCGATGCAACCGGACCGTGGGGCAACACCGCACAAGAGTAAGGTGACCATCGCATTCGAGAAATTGCAATTGCGCGAAGGTATTAAGACGGGAGAAGTCTTGAGTAAGATACAAGCAGATTTTGCAAAAAATCCTTTAGCAGGTGTTGAACTTGCCATCGAAAGAGAAAACAATGGCCCTCCTACTGGTAAGCCCATCTCCATTGAAATTGCAGGAGACGACTTCGCAGTTTTACAAGATCTAGAAAAGAAGGTGCGTGCGTCGATCGTAAAATCGGGTATTCAAGGTATTCAAGAATTAAAAACCGATTTAGTGACAAACAAACCGGAAATCATCATCGATGTAAATCGGGAGAAAGCATCCCGCGAGGGCATTTCGTCTGCACAAGTGGCGATGGCGGTGCGTACGGGATTATTTGGGGCAGAGATCTCGAAATTCCGCGATACGAAAGATGAATATCCGATTCAGTTACGCTTAAAAGGAGATTCTCGCAACCAGATCGAGAAGTTATTGCAGATGAATATCACCTACCGCGATATGAACATGGGAGGCGCCTTGCGTCAAGTGCCTTTGAATTCAATCGCCGATATTCGCTACGCAACCTCATTCAGCCAAATCAACCGTAAAAACCAAGAGCGTGTTGTTACTTTAGGTTCTGATGTGATTCAAGGCTATAACGCAAATGAAATCGTAGGGGAGTTAACCACCCTTTTCGAGACAATCGAAGTGCCACAAGGCTATACGATTCGCATGGGTGGAGAGCAAGAGGACCAAAAAGAATCCGGCACCTTCCTAGGAATTGCCTTCCTTGCAGCTTTGGTGTTAATTTATTTGATCCTAGCGACACAGTTTAACTCCGCAGTAAAACCATTAATCATCTTCGCAACGATCTTATTATCGTTAATCGGGGTGTTATTAGGATTCATGGCTTTTGGCATGACTTTCTCTGTGATTATGTCCGGCGTAGGTATCATTGCCTTGGCTGGTATCGTAGTGAAGAATGGAATTCTTTTGATCGAATTCATCGAGGAACTGCGTTTCAAGCGTGGTTACGACTTGAAAGAGGCGATCATCGAAGGGGGTGGTATTCGTCTAACGCCGGTATTGTTAACGGCTTCGGCAGCAGTATTGGGATTGATTCCTTTGGCCTTAGGCTTAAGCATCGACTTCGTTACCTTATTCACAGAATTAGATCCACACATTTTCATCGGTTCTGATTCCGCAGTATTCTGGGGAATCTTAGCCTGGACGATCATCTTTGGATTAACGTTCTCAACCATTTTAACGCTTGTTATCGTTCCATGTATGTACTATATCTCGGAGCGCATCAAGCAAAAGTGGTTTACAAAAGCAGTTTAGTGTAATATATATTGGGTTCAAGAATGCATAAACCCCTGGGCGAAGGTCTAGGGGTTTTTTGTTTTAGAAAGAGTAGCGACTTTTTTCAAAGGGGCGTGATTCCGTTTTTGATCTCGGATATATTGGCTTATCATTTTTTCATCCGAAGCGGACAGGATTCCATTTCCGCCTATTTGGTCCACTTCTAAACGAATTTTTGTCGTTTTCATAGCTTAAGAATTAAAATACTGGTTAACTAATTTTTTAGCTGCATTCGTATTGATAATCATCCTTCTATTGCCAAAGTGAAATGCCCCAATGGACCTCTCATAATGATCAATCAATTGTTCTTTTGCAATGAAGGAAACATTGCCATCGTTACCGAAATGAAATGATTGTTTGCAGGCATAGGCAACTAGATTCCCCGCAACACCCAAAAAATGTTTTTGACTTCCTTTATTGAAAGAAGAACTTTCAAGTAGATGGATGTAAATATGATCAGGTTTTCGCTCTAAACAAATTAAACCGTGGATTAAATTCGGATTATTTACGGTAACTAGTTTATATACAAAATGGCTTTCTTGCTCCAATTCTAGCATCCAATCAAACTGCCATATTAACCCTATCAAATCTGTAAACTTCAATGGAACTATCAACGTAGCCTTACTTTGTCCCGTTGCTACTTCTTCAATCGACTTTGTTAGTTCATCAATGAAAAAATCAGCCTCCACTAGTATTCTATTTCTCATTATGAAAGGTAGAGATCTTTAAGGTCTGAATTCAACTGCTGTCCTTTTTTATAAGTTAGTTGATAATTGCATTTAAAGTCGCCATTCCTTAATTTACCTCTTCAAAACTAACACTATGAAAAAATTACTACTTCTACTTATTCTTCCGATGCTAGCGAGTGCGCAAGATCGTCCGTATGGTAAAGTTTGGGCGACACGTTCGCAGGCTATTGCCCAAAACGGGATGGCTGCTACTTCACATCCACTTTCTACTCAGGCCGCACTGGATGTACTAAAAGCAGGTGGTAATGCCATCGACGCGGCGATTGCAGCGAATGCGATGGAAGGTGTGGTGGAGCCACATGTGAATGGGATCGGAGGAGATATATTTGCCATTGTTTGGGATGCAAAAACAAAGAAATTATATGGTTTGAATGGATCGGGTAGATCGCCTAAATCGCTGACTTTAGCCGAGTTTAAAAAGCGTGGTTTAACGCATATTCCTTCGCTAGGTCCATTGCCTGTGAGCGTACCGGGTTGTGTGGATGGCTGGTTTGAATTGCACAAAAGATTCGGTTCGATGCCGATGAATAAGGTATTAGAAAAGGCTGTTTCGTATGCGCGCAATGGTTTTCCTGTGCACGGTGAATTTGCTTCCGCATTAGCTCGTGTGCCTGCGGCTTATGGCAAGTTTCCGAATGTCGCAAATCACTATTATCCGAACGGAAAGCCTCCAGTGGAAGGCGATATTTTCAAAAATCCGAATTTAGCGAATACCCTAGAAAAATTAGGAAAAGAGGGGCGTGATGCCTTTTATAAGGGTGATATGGCGCGGACAATGGACGCGTTTATGAAGAAGAATGGTGGGTTTTTAAGCTATGATGATTTAGCGTCGCACACGTCCACTTGGGTGGAGCCGGTATCTGTGAATTACCGCGGATATGATGTGTGGGAATTGCCGCCGAATAGCCAGGGAATTGCGGCTTTGCAGATGTTAACGATCTTAGAAGGCTATGATTTCTCTAAAATCAAATTAGGTTCAGCGGAGCACGTGCATTTGTTTACAGAGGCCAAAAAACTAGCGTTCGAAGATCGCGCAAAATATTATGCAGACCCTGAATTTGCCAAAATTCCAGTAGCCGAACTCATTTCAGAAGCGTACGGCGCGAAGCGCCGGGCGTTGATCAATCCGAACCGTGCGGGTCGCCATTACGAGGCAGGAAATCCAGCTTTGAAAGAAGGTGATACCATCTACTTAACGGTGGCGGATAAGGATGGCAATATGGTGTCGTTGATTCAGAGTAATTATAGAGGTTTTGGTTCAGGTATGATGCCAGATGGTTTAGGCTTTATGTTCCAAGACCGAGGTGAATTATACAACTTAAAAGAGGGCGAAAACAATACCTATGCGCCAGGAAAAAGACCCTTCCAAACGATTATTCCAGCGTTTATGACGAAGGATGGCCAGCCGGTGATGAGTTTTGGCGTGATGGGTGGTGCTTACCAACCGATGGGCCATGTGCAGATTGTGATGAACGTCGTGGATTTTGGCATGAATGTACAAGAAGCGGGAGATTATCCCCGCATGAATCACGAGGGATCATCAGAACCTACGGGCGAAACGATGGAGCCTACTGGGGGAATGATTACCTTAGAACATGGGTATCCTTATGAAGTGATTCGTGATTTATTGCAAAAAGGACACCAGGTGGGCTACATGAATGGTATTTATGGTGGCTACCAATGCATTATGTACGACCCCGTTCGCAAGGTGTATTATGGTGCAACAGAATCACGTAAAGACGGACAAGCGACTGGATATTAAGATGTTTGCAAGCCGCATTTTTACGGGCCACAAATGGCTAGATAATAAGGAAATTTCGATAGAGAATGGCCATATTTCGGCTATCTCTTCGGGCTCAGGGGCTTCCACTGAAAACTTCCTGGTACCCGGATTTATCGACTTACAAATTTATGGCGGTGGTGGGATTTTGTTCTCGAATCACCAGACAACAGATTCGATTCAGGCTACCTTTAATGAGCACCACAAAACAGGAACTGTTGCTTTTCAAATTACACTGAATTGCTCGCCGGCTGACTCGATGTGGAAGGCGATCGACGCCTATAAAAACTACAAGGGTGAAGGACTGGTGGGTTTGCACTTAGAGGGACCATTTTTTAACTCGGTTAAAAAGGGTGCGCATAACGAGGCTTTTGTCCAAAAACCTTCCATAGAATTTATCCGTGAGCTTATCGCGCGCACGGAGGGCGTTCCTACCTATCTGACGATTGCTCCTGAAATGTTCAGTCCGGAAGAACTGACCTTATTACTGGATAGTGAAATTATGTGCTCCTTAGGGCACAGCGATGCGACCTATTCAGAAGCGATGAATGCCATAGAAAAAGGCGTTTCTCGCATAACGCACCTATTTAATGCGATGTCACAATGGCAATCACGTCAGCTTGGTTTAGTGGGTGCCAGCTTCGATTCCGATGCCTGGACGAGCATTATTGCGGATGGTTTACACTGCGATTTTAAATCGCTGGAACTGGCTTATCGCCTGAAAAGAGGCCGTTTATTTTTGATCACAGATGCGGTGACAAATGATGTGTCTGGTCCGTATTCTTTTTTAGCCAAAGATGGTCGATTCACTAATGAGGCGGGGGTACTTTCCGGTTCTTCGTTAACTATGATAGAGGCTATTCAAAACTGCGTTCAAAAGGCATCGATCCCTTTAGAAGAAGCTATCAAAATGGCGACCGTTTATCCGGCAGAAGTAGCGAATTTAAATCAATTAGGCAGTATTGAAGTAGGAAAACGTGCATGTTTCGTGGAGTTAAATTCCGCGCTGGAGGTGCAGCAGGTTTGGTACGATGGAAAAGCCTTGTTAAATTAGGCCATGATTACATTTCCTTCGAAGCAGCCACACGTTCAGACGACGATTTTCACCAAAATGTCCGCCATGGCGCTCGAATATGGGGCCTTAAATCTTTCGCAAGGTTTTCCGGGTTTCGATTGTGCCCCTGCTTTGCAAGAACTGCTTCATCATTATTCAAAAGGACATAATCAATATGCTCCGATGGCTGGCGTTCCCGCATTGCGGCAATCATTAGCCGCAAAAACATCGTCATTTTATGCTATCCCAGTCGATACAGAGACGGAAGTGACCATAGTCTCAGGAGCCACAGAGGCCATTTTTGCAGCGGTTCATTGCTGTGTTTCTCCCGGGGATGAGGTGATTCTATTCGACCCAAGTTATGATGCTTATGACCCCATGGTTCGACTAGCGGGAGGAATTCCGGTGCATATTCCTTTGAAGGCTTCGAACAATTTTGCCATAGATTGGTCAGAAGTTGCTTCGAAAATTACACCCCGGACTCGCGCCATTATGGTCAATAGTCCACACAATCCGACGGGAGCGGTTTGGTCGATGGCGGACCTAGATGCTTTCGCCGAGGTTGTCAAAGGGACCAATATCTTAATTATTTCGGACGAGGTGTATGAGCACATCATATTCGATGGGGCGCAGCACGCGAGTGTTTTATTGCATCCAGAATTGCGGAAGCGTAGTTTTGTATGTGGGTCTTTTGGTAAAACCTATCACATCACGGGTTGGAAAATGGGCTACTGCATTGCACCGGAATTCCTTACAGCCGAATTTAGAAAACTACATCAGTGGGTCACTTTTTCGAGTGCGACACCTATGCAATATGCCCTAGCAGACTATCTAAAAGAGCCCGCACATTACCTAGGTTTATCCGATTTTTACCAAAAAAAGCGCGACCTTTTCGCCTCCCAATTCGCAGGTAGTGCCTGGAAAGTCCTCCCGAGCGCCGGAAGTTTCTTCCAATGTCTTGATTATTCAGCTATTTCATCAGAAAAAGATGTCGATTTAGCGGATCGCTTAACGCGAGAAATCAAAGTAGCCTCTATTCCCGTCTCCGTATTTTACGAAACCGATCCAGGTGATAAAATCCTGCGATTCTGCTTTGCGAAGGACGATGAGGTACTTTTAGAGGCGGCAAAACGATTAATGCAATTCGCTTAAATTATCAGTTTCTTGGTTATTTCAGCTCTTTTTTAGGGGTTTCCGTATTTTTCCAAAAAACAATCCTACATTTACCCCGGCCTTAATCATCAAAAGGCACATCTGTTCCCCCCTCATTTATTCCCTGTTTTCCCCATTTTTAGGGTGATCACACTATTGCTAACCACTAGAATAATAAGTTATGTCGTTTTATCACAACTACATAGGAACACTGTCGATTCCTACTGCTGAAAAAGAGGCGCTATTAGACCCTAAAATGCTGTCTGAGCACCACTTATATCTTCATTTAATAAGCTACCTCGCGCCGGCCTTTCCTCAAATAAGTGCTGCCCAACTAGAGTCGCTTTCTTTAAGCAGTTACCTTTATTTTCGATTTCTTTTGAGCTTTGATCAGTTGATTGATACCTCACATTTCTCTCTAGGTGAAATGCGTTTGGGCTTTGAATTCTATGAAAAAGCCATGCGCGGGCTTGCAGCCTTGTATCCAGATGACAGTCCGTTTTGGGAGCAGTTTAGTACCTTGAAATCGATGTATTTTAACTCTGTTATATCGGAGAAAAAGGGTTCTCATAAAAAGGAGGAAATGACGCCAGAGCTTTTCTTAGAAATAGCGATTGGGAAATCTGCCATGAGCCTTGCTGCCGTAGATTCCCTTGCCTGTTTAGCCGGTTCCACTGCTATGCAAGCTGAATTAATCGATTGCATTTCCCAGCTCAACATCGGTCTTCAATACATGGATGATATCGACGATTTTAAGCTAGATTTCAAAGAGGGCCAATGGACCTATCCGATGTCTTTAACGCAGATTTACTTGAAGCAAAACGGGATCGTAACCCAAGATCCTGCCCTACTTCACACCTATTTATATGTGTCTGGCATTGCACAAAAAAACCTCGGTTTAGCGATAAAACATTTTGAAAAAAGTTCTCTTATCGCTTATTCGGTAGGTCTTTCTTCTTTTGCTAGCTTCCTCCAGAAACAAATCAGTAGCTGTCAATCACACCTCCAAGAGGTAGAAGATCTATTCCTAAAAACCGAAATCAAGTCCCAAAAAAGCTTTTTCATTTTGAAGAATAATTCCCTCGATAACTCTCTAAAAAATGCCCTTGGCTACCTAGAAAAGAACATCGACGACTCGACTGAATGGACAGATTTTATGACCTCCGCTGGCCAAAGCACCAGCTGGACAAGCGCCTACATAGGAATGCAATTAGCAGAGATTGATAACTCGAATCCCTTGTTAAAACTGGTGCTACAAAAGGTGATTTCAAGTGCCTCCAACGCTTTCAATGAGACGATGATTCAGGACGGAGACTCGAGTAGTTTTCTTGTGGGTTTTCAACAAAAAATGGGCTATACCACTGACCTGTCACAGCACGATTGGCTTGCGTTTATGAATGCAGATGGCGGGTGGGTTACCTACCGGGATCCAACAGCTTTGCGGAAGAAATTAGATTTACCCGCTTCTGTTTCAGTGGAAGGTTGGATAAACTCACATGCCTGTGTTAGTACAGCGGCCGCCTATGTTTTAGCGGGCATTCCATCGCTTAGATTAGACTTTGAAATAAGTTGTCTGCACCTGGCCTCACTACTAGAAAATAAAACTCATTGGAGTTCCTATTGGTGGACAAGCGATGTGTATGCGACCTCGTTTGCCATTCAAGCCTTAGCACATCAACCCGAATTAAAAAGTCGTTGTGAAACACCGGCGCTTTGGCTAGCTCATGAACAAGAAACCAGTGGCTATTGGTCTAATCCAGCAACGCAGGAACCCAGTGCTTTTTATACCGCTTTGGCGATTAAAGCCTTACATGCCTATGATACCAAAGCATTCGATAAATCGATTGCAAAAGGAGTGGACTGGCTCTTAAAAAATCAGATGACAGATGGCAGCTGGCTAACGTCCCGAATTCTTCGAATTCCGGCTACCGATATCTTAGACCCTAGCACCGTTAAGAGATGGAGAAAAAGCTCCTTTGGCGTGAATTGTATCATCGACGATCACAACCGACTTTTCACTACAAGCACGGTTTTAAACGCTTTGCATCTATTGACTAAATCAGCTGTATCATGCTAGTAAAAGAGAATATACAAATCAGGCCTTTTGATGCAAAAAATTTCGTTTTGCAAATCGATGAAAATCGGCATTTGTTAATCAATCGAGCTACCACGGAATTAGTCAAAATTCTTTCCGCTGCGACTAGTTTAGAAGCAGCGCATAAAGTATTTAATCAGTCATTTCATCAAACGATCTCCATGCAATCATTTCGGGATTTGGTAGATGAAAAGTTAGGAGGATATCAAATTATTCGGGAGGATTCTGCCCCTGAAAAACCGAGTCTTAAAAATGCTTATTTAAAACTAAAAATCCCTTTGCTGAATGCGCAGGTGTCCCATTTCTTGTCTATTCCTCTTCAGCCCTTTTTCAAGCCTTCGGTATTTTGGTTTTCCGCGGGAGCAATGATTTTATTTTTAATAGGAATGGCCATAGGATTCGATTCCCCTTCGTTAAACCAAGTAAATTACTTGACCTTGATGGCTTTGATTTACCCCACTATGCTCATCCACGAATTGGGTCATATTGCCGCCTGCTCTAAATATAAGTTAAAGCCTGGTGGCATCGGATTTGGATTTTATTTCATACTCCCTGTCATGTATGCTGAAATAACGAACATTTGGATGGGTAACAAAGAGCAACGAATTATTGCCAACTTAGGGGGTATTTTTGCGGAGGTTTTGTATGCAGTAATTCTTAGTATTGTTTACTTAATTTCCCAATCCCCAGTCTGTTTATTCGCCTCCTTATCGATCAGTGTTTTTGTGCTGTGGGAGTTTAACCCTTTCGTTCGCTTTGATGGCTATTGGTTACTGTCAGATCTAGCAAATACCCCTAATCTACTACTGAAATCTAAGCAGGTTTTATCCAAAGTCATGCGAAGATCTTTCCTTCATTCTTGGCGAAAAAATAACTTTAAAGTAAACGCCAGCCGCCGCGAAATTTTACTTTTTGCCTATGGCTTTTTGAATACCTTTTTCATTTTACTTGTTCTTGGCTATACGCTGATTAGCTACCAAAAAGAGATCATCCGATTCCCTTTTTCTCTCTACCAGATAGTAGTAAAAGTAGGTCAATTAAACCTACACTTTCGAGACTTAAATACTAAACTCATACATATTCTACTGTTTTATATACTAGCCATTCGATTTCTAATAAGTCAATTAAAATGCCTGATTAGGTAATCTAAACTCCTCCCAAAACCTGCTTTAAAGGGTCAGCAAAATTGGGATTCATCAGACCCTCTAACCATTAATACTACCCATTATGAAACCTGTAAAAAACAACATTACCCCAGAATTAATTGCGCTATTCGAAGTGGAAGAATTAGAAGAGCGTCTTGAGAACAAGTGGACATTATCCACTAGTGCTACGACGAGTCAAACTGGCACCACCGTTTCAGCATCAGCTAGCGTCCAATTTGAGTAATTGAATGAGAGGGGGGCCTAGGCTCCCCTTCATTTAATTTTTCTTATCCCCTTTTATAAAGATGTACATGAAAAAATATAGCTATACTCTCCTTCTTCTGCTCCTAAGCTATCTAACTAGTTCGGCACAAATCGCCCTCAAAGGTCAAATTGTCGATGCCGAAACAGGCGAGAAAATACCTTTTGCCAGTATTAGTACCAAGGACAATAAAAACACTCTTTCGAACGAGATGGGCGATTTCTCCATTCCCGTAAACGAACTTCCCGCTGAATTAATCATCTCCCATCTTTCCTATGGAAAATCAATATTCAAATTGGAAGAAAATGGTGACCACATCATTCGTCTAAAAGCCACTCCCATTTTACTACCCGAAGTGCGCGTGGGGAATTATGCTAGAGAATTAGTCTCCTATGCCGCCCAAAAACTAATGCAGAATTTTTCTCTAAAGTTTTATGGCAAGGCCATTTACAGACAAAGCACCCAAATAAATCAACAAACCAGCGAGTGGCAAGAAATCATCTATGCGACTAAATCAAGTAATAGTCGTTTAGAAGGAACCGCTGTACTAAAGGGTCGATATGCAGCTCAGGAAGCCGTCTATAAATTTGAGGACTTCTCCTATTTTACCAAAGCCTACGGACTCATCGACCTCGATACAAACCGGCACGCAGTCATTAGCCTAACAGGTAGTGATCTATACAACTACAGTGTCGCGAACCTACGAAAAGAAAGTGGGCGAGAAATTGCTGAGATCCACTTTACCCATAAGTTACCCGCTGGGGCAAACTCTAAATACGGAACCGTTTTTATCGACACCGACTCGTATGATATTTTGAAAATTACCTTTATCACCCACTCCGATTTAGGATTGAAAATGAAAAATAAGCATCCTCTTTGGGTAATGAAAATGGTCAATCCAAAATATGAATTTGAAATAAGCTTTAAAGATTTAGCTGGTGGCAGATCGATAGAATACTTGAAAGTACATTACAATGTGGATTACCACTTAAAAAAAGAAATCCTACCCATTCAAGTTTCCTCTTTAACTTACCTTTATGAAACGAGTACCCAGGTAACTGCGATGCCCTATGAAAAAGCTAATACAGGGGGAAATGATAGGGAACTCATTAAAAAGTTCGCTTATGACCCTGAATATTGGAATAGAAATACCGTCATAGAACGCACTCCTGAACAAAACAGAGCCATTCAAGATCTGGAGGGGAAAGGGGCATTTGGGAATGCTTTGGGTATAAAAAAGAACTAATAATGGCACTTGTCTCTCCTTTTCATTCTACTATCACAGGTATACTAGTTCGGAATCTGTGCTACAGGAGTCATATTAATTATCTAAACAGTTCGTAAAACAAATTAAGGCTAACATATGCTTTTGCGTAAATTTATTAGTCAATTGATAATTAAACTCAAGCTTTTCAATTAGGTTGTTCTTCACATAAAGAAACTTACATTTAACTCGGCCATAGTGATCAGCTAGGCACATCTGTTCCCCCATCATCTATTGTTTTTATTTATTGAATGACATCAACTCATTAGATGCTCCTCATTCAATTTATGCTATGGTGCACCCCGAAAAACCAGACAAGAGTAGGGATACAAAATTTAAAATTTAAGGCAATGAAAAACGCATTTTTTAAAATTACGAGCAGAATGAATAATCTTATTTATAGCGGATTGATCCTCTTATGTGTTTCACTAGGGTGCACAAAAAATGAGCCTATTCTTCCATCAAAAGAAGTATCATATGATGCAAAACAAGCAATGGGTTCATCAACTATTCATCGAAACCAAATATATTTAAACTCTTATGGAATAATAGAATACGATCAATCAATTAGTACAAAACTCGCAATTAGTGAAACAGATTCTGCAATAGTAATACTAATACCTATAACCAAAAATGGGTATACTATAGCTACTTTGGAGGCCATTAAATTACCCGCAAATAAGCTTCCGCACCAAGATGATTATGCTATAAACTTAGTAGATTACCGAAAATACAATCTTAAAACACAAAGTGGCGAAATCAAAATGGTGGATCTAAATTATGATTTATACATCCATTCCATAATTACGGTAGAAAACAATCACATTAAAGCTTGGAATTCAAAGGGGTTATCTAAAGAACTACAAGCAAAATACAATTATCCAGAGTTAAAAATTTCCGCTAAACAGGTAAATACAACAAACCAAACACAAATAGTAAATGGTGGAATCTATTCATTATGTGATAAAAATGGAGACCAAAATATTTCCTTTTCAGAATGTTATAAGTGTGTCTCAGATGCAATTTCAGCTGATGGATTTTCAAATTTTGTTTGTGAAATCCCAATATTAGGCTGGGCTTCCTGCTGGGCATCAAAAAGTGCCACTTGTATAGTTCTTAGTTCAGCTTACTAAAATTAATGATCATGGAAACTCTAATCATTTCGATAGTCTTATCAATAACAATTTTGACGAGTATTTTAACTTATATCGACATAGGGAGAAGGGTTAATTTACCCAAAAAGACAAGGTTAAATCTGTATTTTCTGCTGATTTATTTACCATTAATTGGGCCAATGATATACTTTTCAATAATCAGAAAAAAATATATTTCTGAAAGTAGAAGAAGGCCCTAATTCAAATAATTCAACGCAATCTCCTCCCCCAATTGCTCTAAAATGTCAGCGGCATTAGCTACTGAATCTTCTAGATCTTTTGCTCGGGATGAGATTGTGAAGACTTCGTTTTCGTCTAAGAAAATAGGGAAATTCGTTGAACCTTCGAAGGCTCCTGAGACTAGAATTGTCTGTTTAAATACTTTGTCACAACGTTTCACCACTTCGGAAACTACCTTGCCTCCCCAGGTCGAGGAATCAATCTTTCCTTCGCCCGTGATAATAAAATCAGCCTTTAATAAAGCACGGTTAAAATGAACTTTGTCCATCACCCAGCTAGATCCAGAAACAATATTCGCATTTAAGAAAAAACGTGCACCGGCTCCCAGGCCACCAGCTGCTCCAGCACCGGCTTCCGAAGCAATAGATCCGAAGAAAGCACTTAAATTATTTAGACCTTTGTCTAATTGTTTAATTGCTGTTGCCGAAGCGCCCTTCTGTGCAGCAAAAACATAAGCAGCCCCAGTAGGTCCGGCAAGTGGATTCTCCACATCTGTGACAACAGTGAAGGCACAAGCTGCTAAATCTACAGATGTAATTGAGGCAATGTGAATCAAGTTTTCGCCTGTTGGGGTTAATTCATTCCCGTCACGGTTTAAAAATTTCCAACCTAGAGCTGCAGCCATCCCGATCCCAGCATCATTGGTGGCGGAGCCACCGATAGTGAGGATAATTTGAGAAGCACCGCGAGAGAGTGCATCCGCTATTAAAACTCCGGTTCCGAAAGTAGTCGTTTTTAATGGGTTTCGCTCCTTTGAGCTTAATAAAGCAAGACCTGAGGCGCGAGCCATTTCGATGTAGGCAGTTTTTTGGTCGGCTAAATACAAATAATCTGCCTGAATGGGATGCATTAAGGGATCGAAGGTGTCCACCGTAATCCAGGTTCCGCCATGTAATTGTTGAATGACCTCTAGGGTTCCTTCGCCACCGTCAGCGAGGGGCATTTTGGTTAATGTAGTTTTAGGACGACGTTTTTTAATCCCCTTTTCTAAGGCATCACAAACTTGTGAGGCGCTCAGCGAACCTTTGAACTTATCGGGAGATATTAATACGTGCACGGCTTTGAATTTATGTCGCAATTTACCGACAATTCCTTAAATTTAACGCATGAGAATTTTCGCGACACTTGCCTTATTGCTTTTCATTTCCGTTTCATGCACCAATCAACCAGATTTAACTGGGTTTGATGTGGAAGCTTTTAAAAATGATCGCGGAAGCTGTGCCGGGACAAGAGAGAAACAAATCGACTGGTTGAAAACGCATAAAATGACCTGGAAGGGGGTGAGCTCAAATGATTTGGAAGACATCCTAGGAAAGCCCGATATACAACAATTAGCGGATCGGAATCAGGAGTATTACATATACTATTTAGAAAAAGGGGCGCACTGTGAAAAAAACGGGAAACCGTCTAGCGCGCGTACCATGGCATTCCGTTTTAGCGCGATGGGTTTAACTACCGAGATTACATTTCAACAAGGATTGCCTTAATGTTCATACCTGAACTTCAAGAAAGTAAATAGGCTAGGGGTTTCCCGTCCCAGCCTACCTATTTATTTTAATGCTCCGTAGATAATATTTTCTACCTTTTCTTGGTAATCGCCATGTGAATTAGGCGTGTGTTGTGACATGATCAAGACGATCATTTTTTCTTTCGGGTCTGCCCAATAGGTCGTGCCATAATAGCCGCCCCAAGAGAACGATCCCTTGCTTCGCATCTTGCGATTAGCCGATTTTTCACCCACTAACATAAATCCTAAACCAAAGGAATCATCCCCCATAGGGAAGTTAGGGCTCACCATCAATTCCGCTGTGCGGCGGCCAATGATTTGTTTCCCGTTGTATTTGCCACCGTTTAAGATGCATTGTAAAAAGATCGCATAGTCAAATGCGGTGGAGGAAAGTCCGGCTCCGCCAGAAAAGAACGTCTTCTTAAACAAAGGGTAGTCCGGGTTTATACCGCGGAAAGTGGGTGACCAAGTGATGATTTGATTCTTCTCGTTCTCTGTGTAAACCGTAGGCAAGCGAGATCCTTTTTCAGCTGGCAAGTTAAAATAGGTATCCTTCATACCTAATGGGATGAAAACGTTTTTCGTTAAATAGGCTTCTAATGTTTCGCCACTGATTACCTCAATTAAACATCCTAAAACGTCCGTGTTGAGGCCATAAGTGAATTTCTCGCCCGGATTATGAATTAGAGGCAACGTTCCTAATTTAGTAATCGCTTGCAATAAAGTGGTTCCATTGTCGCCTAGGCCAGACGGGATGCCAGCTTTGGCATAGATCGCCTTCATTTTATCTGAACCGATTCCGGCGTAATCGATGCCCGATGAATGAGTCAATAGATCACGAATAGTAATTTCGCGTTTGGCAGGTTCAGAGCTAAAAGAAGAGTCGGCGGCATTGAAATCCTTCAAGACACGTGGTGATTTGAAGGTAGGAATAAAATCAGATAGAGGTTGATCTAACCGGATTTTACCCTGCTCGAAAAGTTGCAAGATACCTAAACTTGTGAGTGCTTTTGTCTGAGACATGATACGGAAAATCGCATCAGCAGGCATCGGTTTCTTCGTCGCCAAATCCGCATATCCGTGTCCCTTGTAATGCACAAGCTGGTTATTCTTCACTACCAAAGTGACCGCCCCCACCAGGTGGTTTTTCTCCACATAGGACTTCAATAAGGCGTCTACGCCTTCTAATTTTTTCATATCCAAATCTGCCGTAGGTTGTACCACGGGAGACAGCACTTGGGCCACTAAGGAAAGTGGCAGCAAGAATAAAAGAATTAATTTTTTCATTCGTCAGTTTTGATGTTCCGGTTAAATGGAAGGTTTAGTTGGTAAGCAAAGGACTGGTCTTTATCGTTTTCTAAAACGTCCAAACCATATTTGATTTTCTCCATCGGAGTGGCGTCAAAAGTGCCAAAAAGGCGATCCCAAAAAGCAAAAATATTTCCGTAATTCGAGTCCGTCTGAGGACGCTCAAAATGGTGGTGAACTTTGTGCATGTTAGGGGAGATAATGACATAGGACAAAGCGTTGTCTAGCCAAAGTGGCAAACGGATGTTTGCGTGATTGAACTGGGAAAGGACGACGCTGAGGCTTTGGTACAAAAACACAATCCACATAGGTGCGCCACAAACTAAGATCGCTATTATAGCAAAGACTGCGCGTATCACACTTTCGCCTGGATGGTGGCGATTGGCCGTGGTCGTATCCACCTGCGTGTCTGCATGATGCACCATGTGGAATTTCCAAAGTACCTTCACCTTATGCTCTATCCAATGGACTAAATAGGCCCCCACCAGATCCATCAGCAGTAGGCCCACAATTAAAAAGGCCCAGCTAGGTAATTCAACCCAGTGTAAAATCCCAAAATTAGCCTTTGCCGTCCAATCGCTAGCTGCCACTAAAAGTACCGCAAATGGGAAATTAATGGCGATGGTGGTGAAGGTAAAAAAGAGATTGAGAAGAGCGTGAGATCCTTTTTTATACCCAAATTTTACTAAAGGAATCCCCGTTTCAATTATCCAAAAAAGGGTAATTCCACCGGCTAATATTAGTGCACGATGTAGACTTGGGATGGTTGCAAAATAAGATTCAATCATAGTATTCTTTCTAAATAAGCTATCAGATAGGTTATAAATTTAGAAAGAAATTATTTAATTACTCTTATTTCCACACGTCGATTTAAAGCCATTCCCGCTTTGGTTTGATTCGAGGCGGTAGGCTTATTTTCACCGTAGGCTTTAAGCTTTAAGCGATTCGATTTTATCCCTTGCTTTTTAAAGTAATCCATGACCCCTTCTGCGCGGTATTTTGAAACCAATTGATTGTTTTCAGCCGTTCCGAAATTATCTGAATGTCCATCGATTTGAATCTTCAACTCGGGATGTTCTGTTAAAATAGAAAGCATCGGCTGCAACTTTTTGATGGACTCCGCTACTAATTCCCACTTATTGGTTAAATACAGAATGATGGTTTGAGAGCTAATCGTATACTGTTCTGCTTTTTGCTTTGCCTGAGCTAATTCGTTCGCTGCAACTACAGCTGCTTCGGCCGCCGCTTTTTCCTGTTGTAGTTTTGCCGCCGCTGCATCCGCTGCTAACTGAGCCGCTGCCTGAGCTGCTGCCTTTTCGGCTGCTTCTCTCGCCACCTTTGCCTCTGCTGCTGCTTTTGCCATAGCTTCTTCCTTCTCTTTAGCTGCTGCTTTTAATCGAGCGTCTTCTTCCAGCGCTTTGGCCTTCTGTTCCTCTTTTTTCTTGCCTACCTTATCCCCTAAGTGATATACAATGCCAAAAGAGGTGCTATTATTTGTCCCTCGAATAGTAACTATTTTAATGCCTGCCTCGGTGGACTGCGCCACAGGAACGGCTAAATTAGTTTGAGCAAGTAAGGAGAACTTTGAACTTAAACGAATATCTATTCCTAAACCTCCAGCCGCATTTAATTCATAGGCATTACCTGGGAATCCTACATCACGGCGTGCAGAGGCATCCGCCCCAACGTGTACAAAAGGATTCCAAGTCGAAGATGTCGTTTTAGGTAATATAAAATAGCGGAGATTCCCTCCTAAAGTAATATGCTTATTGTTCCAAATCCCGGGTTCTGAATAATCCCCTTGAAATGAGGCCAAAGTGGTTATAGTGATGGCAAGGTTAGTTGATTTTTGGTGGGTAAACTGAAGACCTAAGTGGTTAAATGAATTGTATTCATCTTTCATTTTCAAACGATTTCTCGTCCACATGTTCGTAGGCCCTGCAAGGATGGCGATGGATTTATCCACTTCTTGACCTAGTACAGATGTAGTAATCAATAAAAAGCCTAACACTAATTTTCTCATAATTTCTTTTTTTGTAAAAGAGCCTCATTAGTGCTCTAGCCATGATTATCAAAATTAGATAGATTAGGCCAAAACCATTTTAGGATGTTGTTCGGAAATTAAAATATAGAACAACTTCATAAAAGAGGCCCCCATTTTTGGGGACTCTTTTTCTTTATTTTACTAAACTGATCTCTACTCTTCGATTTAGCTTTCTTCCTTCTGGCGTTTTATTGGTTGCTGCAGGTCTAGTTTCGCCATGTGCTATCGCAATAATTCTTTTTTCAGGTATTCCGTAACGGTATAAATAACGCAAAACTTTCATCGCACGAATGCGGGAAACTTTCAAGTTATTACGGAAAGTACCCTCATTATCAGAGTGGCCCTCCACCTTGATTTTCACCTCAGGTCTTGCCTTCATATTCGAAATTATGCGATTTAATTTCCCCTTCGTCTCAGGCATCAATTGGCCACTATTACTAATGTAAAGTATGATGGTTTCAGAGAATGCTTCATCAGAAATAACGACCGGTTTTTTCTCATTCTCCTTAGGAGCAACAACTTCTTTTACTACAGGTTTCTCTGCAGGAGCAGGAGCAGGAGCCTTATTCTCTTTTAGGATAGGAGCAGCTTCCATTGGAATCGCCTCTTTCTCCTTTTTAATTTGTTCTGATAAAGGTAACTTCTTCCTCGCCTTAACTACAGGAGCTGCCGCAACTTTTTCCTCTTCATTCTTCTGAGCTAATGCTTGCGCTTCTGCTTTCAACTTTAAGATTTCCGCTTCAGCCTCTGCCTTTGCCTTTGCGATAGCTGCCTCCGCATCTGCCTTTGCTTTTAGAATTGCCTCCTCTTTCGCTTTCAGATCATCTTGGATTTTCTTCTCCGCTGCGACTTTAGCCAATCGCACATTTTCTTCCGCTTGCAACTTTTCACGAACGGTGTTTACAGAATCCCGCACAAAAGCCTTGCGCTTGGCGATCGCCGCTTCTTTCACCGCTTTCTTTTTAGGTCCTAGGTAATTAAAGTGGTAGACGACGCCTACAGAAACGGTAGTATTTAAACCTCTTGTTTTGGCAATATTGAATTCCGATTCATTGATTTGAACCATGGGAATCGACAAATTAGTTTGAGCTAAAAGAGAGAAGTTTTGATATACTGGCACATCAATTCCGATACCTCCCAAGGCATGTAATTCATAAGCATATCCCTGGAAACCTACGTCCTTACGAATCATTCCTTCCGCTCCTATTTGGTAAAACGGATTAACCTTGTGCTTTTTATTTGCGTTTAATACAAAGGAGCGCAAAGCAGCAGAACCAATTAAAAATTTACTATCCCATTTGTCACCCCCTTTAAACCCGGTTAAGCCAGTGAAGGCTAAATCCCATTTAGTTGATTTGCGTAAGGAATATTGAAAACCCAAGTTCGTAAGCGATCTGAATTCGTTTCTATTCGTGGAACGATCAACAGTCCACAAGTCGGTAACACCGCCTAACATGCCGAATGACTTTTCGCTCTCTTGGCCTAATAATGTGCCGCTTATTAATAGAAAACCTAGTAGTAATTTTTTCATATTTCTTATTTACAATTCTGAGCTATGGCTGCGGTGGCATCTGGATACGATTTCGCTGCGGCACGAGAAAAACTGGAGCAAGCCTCTGGTTTTTTGCCCAATGATAATTGAGACATTCCTCCAAAGTACGCTGATTTGCCGGTGTTATTTCCAGGGTGTTGTTCGGATTTGGCAAAATAGGACAAACTCTCTGCAAAACGTTTCCCTGCATAAAAGCAGATTCCTGCATTCTCTAAGTGAGTGAAGTTCCCCGGATCCAGTTTAGACAATTCTATGTAAGCTTGTGCCGCTTGAGTGTATTTCCCTTGAACGAAAAGGGCATTCCCTTTTGCGGTAAGTGTCTGCAAGGAACTACTTCCTCCCATTAACATAGCTCGGGTGGGGTTCAAGATAGCCGTGTCTGCTGGGAACTTTTTCAAGGTCTGATTCAATGTCTCTAACAAAGCTTTATCAGTACCCCTTTTCACCTCGAACATTCCTAACAAGTATTGATTCCAAGTGATTGCGATGTCATTGTTTGCCTCTAAAGAAACCTGCAAGGCTCGCTTAATTTCGTTTGTATCCTTCAATTTTGCCGAAGTAAAAATCATATTCTTGTAATAACTGGACGCGCGCGGCCAAGCATTGAATGCGCGTTTCGCATAGAAATGAGCTGAGTCCATTTTATTCTGTGCCGCATAAATAGAGGTGCGCAAGAAGTCGTTATAATGTAAGAACGGATTGTCGTTTTCGCTTTCATTCAAAACGCGCAAGGCATCTTCCCAGCGTTTATCACGAATGTAATACCGCGAAAGCATTGCCTTCATCGGTAAGGTAGACGAAGAAAGATTAGGCATGTCTGGAAGCTTTTCTACATCGATAGTCGCCATTTTAGGATCTGAATTCACTTCGCCCATCACAAATTTTTGGATCTTCAATGACTCGAACGTTTCGTTTGCCACATAAATGGATGGAACTAAAAGAGCTACACCTAAGAGTACATATGCCAAAGGCATCGCCGTAAAACTTCGGGCCGATTTATTCAATGGAATCAACACCAAAGCTGCTGCAAGTGACAACATCGACTGCATCGCCGTCCGCTCCGCTGGAAAGTTTAATAGCGCATCCACGCCGTAGCAGGTCACTGCTAAAAAGGCAATGATCACCATAAGCGGATCTCCGCGTTTTGTCCGCAAAAAAGATACCGTGTAATACAATAAAAGTAAGAACATGCCTGAAAAACAGAGGCCGCCTATCAGTCCCAAGTCCGCAAACATTTCAATGAAATCATTGTGCGCATGGTAGGGAACAAAAAGCTCATTTGCTCTGTCGCGCTCATAGGGGATAGAAGCTAATTTCCAGTTGCCGTAGCCAGCACCTAGAATGGGATTTTTCAGCGAATAATCAATCGCCGTTCCCCATAGGTGGATCCGAGAATTTTGTTCGCTAGCAACATTAATGTCGCCAATACGCTTCGTCACTGTTCCGTATCCCCCCTGATTCTCCTGCCCAGCCACCGCTAATTTCAAACGCATATTAGCAGCAAAAATGGCTAGAACTGCTGGGAGTAAGAAAAATAATAACGCAGGTTTTATCTGTGATTTATTTTGCCAAATAAGTTCCACAAAAAACAGTGCCGTAATCAACGCGAAGCCCACATAAGTCGAGCGGGTGTTCATTAAAAAAAGCGAGAATACCCCCAGAAAAAGCGTAATAATTCCGGCGATTCTACCTAGCCATTTGGCAGACATAATCACATACATCGCAAAGGGAATCATGATGAGTAAACTAGCCGCCGTCACGTTCTTGTTTCCGTGGTATTTGTTCAACCCTAAAATAGCTGCATCTAAATCCATCGTGCGTAGATTTGCCGAGAAGGTTTTCAGCACATAAATTGAATCGAAGAATAAATACGCTGTAATTCCATAGGCAATCCATGTAAATAGAACCGTGCGGTCCTGCTCATAAAACAGGATGGAAAGATTAATAAAGACAAAATAGGTCGTGATTAATCTGGCCAAAGTCACCAGCGTTTCCGTCGGATTTATCGCATAAAAATACGAGCCGATTGCCCAGAAAAGTAGCAAAGAAAATACCAGCGTAAATTTGTAAGAATATACTTGGCTGATGGCCTCCGCGTATTCCTTGTACCGAATAGCGATATAGCCTACTAACACTAAACTCAAACTACTTGCATACAACCACTGCGCGCCCATCACGTCCGATCCACCCATGTCTGGAATGAAGTAGACAATCAGATAAAGCATGCTGGCCAAGATTGCGATGAGGGTGGAGAGAGATGTCTTCATGAGGCAAATTTAGCAAATATTATAATAGCCGCTCAATCGAAAGGAAGTTGTTATTGTAACCTGCTCCTACTATCATCGTTATTCTCCAGGCCATTTTTGTCGTAGTGTCCATTAATAGCCAAACACTAGTATTCCCCGCTCCTAGAAAATTGTTTCCCGCCACGATATAACTAGGTGTGGTGGAAATCGATAAAGGGGAAGATCCATCAATTGAATTAGAATATGGCCCATTGTCAACTAAAAGATGGGAGCCATAAACGGAGTATGTGCCAGAAACAGTACTCAATTGTACACTGAAATTGCCTGATGCAGCAATTCTTGCTTTTAAATTTCCAAGGGTTACATCTACCCCTCTTTGGACAAAGGCTGCTGCTTTAGTAGCCACATTACCACTTGGATCAGTTAAATTGATTTTCCCCGTGACATTTACGTTTCCGGTTACGTCCAAAGTAGCTGTAGGTGCACTCGTCCCAATACCCACGTTTCCAGCATTATCAATCTTTATCCCCTCATTGCCCCCATCATTAGACATATAGCTCCCAGCTAATTGTATATTTTTTGTGGCAATATGATCTCCTAAATTATCGGCCGTAGTGGAAGTTGTGATGGATGGGTTTAATTTGGTAATTATAAATACTGCTCCACTAAAAAGCGCTCTAGATCCATCTATATTCGCAAGTCTAAACGTTCTAGTAGCTGTGGAACAATTCACTACATCTGAAACATAGGTTCCGCCACCCCAGTTTGCATCCCCTCCATTCCCCACATTGGCAAAAGAGCCATCACTTAAAAATGCAGACCATGTTGAAGATACATTTTCTTGCAATTGCATTATATTATAGGTTGACCCAGTTTGATAAGGCAGCCCCCACTCTATTTTATAAATTCCATTTGAAAGGGCAAAATTTGTATTTGAGGTAACTGTTAAATCGCCTGCTGCCATATTATTAAATCTACTATTCCATGTAGAAACTGCATTACCGTATGCAGTATTACTAGTAGATCTAAAAACTGCCTGATTTTGAACATTGCCTACCGTGGTAGATAAACTAACCCATTTTAAACCTACCCCATCCCAATAATAATAACCGGGAACCACTTGGAAAGGACTAGAACCAGCTGTCGCTGTATTAAAAACCATTAATCCGTTAGCAGGATTTGTTACCGGACTCGCAGAATTTGTTGCACTTAAAGCAACACGTGGAGGTAAAAATCCTTTATTCGAAGAACTAACATCTAGCTTTGCGGAGGCATCGGGAGTGGTTGTCCCTATACCCGTTTGGGCATATAAATGACCCGAAATCAAGAAGAAAAATAGTATCTTTTTCATGTTGTATTTTTAACGAACCCAATACCAAATAATACCAGGATTTGGACTTGAAGCAGTTCCACCTGAAGCATCTGAAAGCCAAGGCGATGGTGAATAATACTGGTTGTTTGAAACCATCGTCCCCCACCAGTTTCCAGTGCCTGTTGACAACGTTAAATAACCGGTACCAGAACCTGTGGTACTAGTATACCACGGCATTCGTTGAGAAATACCATTATTTGCTGAATTATAATTCCAGTTGTCAAATTTAGTAGTAACTGTAACATCGGTTTGCGAATTATCCGTTTTAACAAAACTATACGCGCCATTTGCCGTCCAAATACCTCCATATCTACCTCGGCTACCTGCGTCAATCATATATTCAAATCCACTTGCACTACGTTTAATATAATCAGCCCACCCTATAATCGAATAACTAGCTGTAGATGTACTATTTACTTCTGAGGTGGAGGTAAAAGGAATCTCTCTATTATATGCAATTGTATTTGCATAGGTCCAAACCGAATTAGATGAGTTCTTTAAAATCATCGTCCATCCGCCGCCAGCCGTAGTCATGTCCGCGTAAATTCTAAAGGGGGCCCCCCCATTTATGTTCGTATTTTTAATCCAGTAAAAACCATCCGTAGAACTAGGGTAATCTTGTTTGATTTGGTAAGCGCTACTAGAAGCCGTTCCCGGACTAAGACCGTCTTTTTCTGCATAAAAACGAGACTTATTTGCATTGAAGTTGTTGGTAATTTCTTGTGAGGTCAGTTCTCTATTATAGACTTTGAAATTAGCCACATTCATATTCATCCGCCAATTAAGGTCATTTCGCCAACTAGAAATTCGACCATTCCCCGAATTAAAATTTGAATTGGCAGAATTAAACGTGCCATATACTTGACTCATTGTCTGAGCCTCTCCATTGACATAAATTTTGTTATTTGTTTTAGAACCAGTATACATCACAAAAACTAAATGTCTCCATCCGCCCACTATTCCTAAATTATCAACTTGCGCACTAGGAACTCCATACAAATCTCCAGCTGAAGTATTGTATCCAATATTACCGCCACTTGTCCAAGCGTCATAAAGTCCAAAACCAAAATACATACCAGTAGGATTGGTCAATGAATTAGTCTTCACCCACATCTCTACTGTTACCACATTTGTGCTTCCTACATTAGCGGTAAAATCGGCATAACTGGTCGTGCCATTAAACACAATGGATCCTCCATTAGCTGAACTAAAAGAGGTAGAGGTCAAAGTCACATTCGACCCATTTCCTGATAAATCATTCCACGCTGTTCCGCTGCCGCTGTAGCTGCTAGGATTTGCTGCGTCTAGATGTAACACCAAACTTGAATTACTGAAACAGGTAATAGAAACCGATCCATCACCCGTGCTGTTCATGGCTCCATAGGAATTTAAATTGGTTGAGGACTTCGTTGCCCCACCAGCGCCTCCACCACAAGCCGCACCTCCACCAGCACCAGCACCCCCACCGTAAAACCCACCACCGCCACCACCGCCACCATTCCATGAGCTCACTCCTCCAGTAGTTCCACCTACACCACCGCTAATATCGCTACCATTCCCCCCTCTCGTTCCTGGTGCGACATCATAAGGTTCTCCGCCTAATCCCGCGGCTGAATTAGTGGCTGCATAGCCATATTGAGATCGGCCATTTACAACATAGGGTGCAGGGTTTTCTTCATTTCCATTACTTGAATTCCCAGATAAATTATTCCCAGCGTTACTGCCTGTAAAATTTGTACCTGTCGCATTTCCAGAACCACCACCGCCTCCACCAGCGACAATTAAAGCATTTGCGATAGCTGGAGAGGAGCTAGTGAATACCCCCGATAATCCTCCCCCGGCACCTCCATAGTTCGTGCCTGAACCACCATTTCCTCCAAACCCGTAGGCCGCTGTCGCAGATTGGCCTGGGAATCCGCCCACTACGATGTATAATGTTTGGCCTGGGGTTACATTTAAGGTTGTGGTAATGTTTGCCCCAGCTCCGCCTGCTTGTCCACGAGCACCTGTACCTCCTTTGGCCCCTATCGCATTCACCTGAATCGAAGTCACGCGGTTAGGAACGATAAAGATTTGCATCTCTCCCTTGTACGTAAAATTATAGGTATTGGGTACGACTGGCTTGCGCAGCGCAAGGTTATTCACCATCAATTGCGCTTGCAGAGAAAAGGAAAATAAAACATAAAGTAGAGCCAGAACCTTTTTCATTAGTTGATGGTATCTCCAAAAACATAGCCAGAAGTAGAAGAACTCATCACCAAGCCTACGGCACTATTTGCGGCGCGACTTGTTAAACCATTAGCTGAGTTCAATGTGACACCTGATCCCCCTAGCAGAATGACAGATCCTGCCCCGGTTTGTATAAATTGACATGCAAAGCCTATAGGCAAACCAGATGGCACTGTCACTGTTACGGAAGTCGAAGAGTTGATTAAAAACAATTTGTTATTATCGGCTGCAGCCACTGAAAAGCTGGAGGTTTTACTTGCATCTACTATTAAGCCATTCGATATTTGAATCCAAGCTGTACCATTCCAAAAATAATAACCAGGCACCACGTTATTAGGAACCGTTCCGGCGGTGGCGGTATTATAGATTAACAAGCCCGCAGCAGCAGACGATGTCCCTGTGATAGGAGCGAAGACATTACTGGCAGTCAAAGCAACACGAGGAGGCAAAAAACCGCGATCGGTGGCAGTCACGTCTAGCTTCGCTGAAGCATTAGGCGTGGTGGTTCCGATGCCGGTTTGGGCAAAAACTGCCTGTGAAACAAGTAATAAAAAGAATAGTGCCTTTTTCATTTCAACTTTTCTTCGATGATTTTTAATCGATTTTCTAAATCGGTTTGCTTGCTTTTCAATGCCTCTATTTCTGCTTGTTGGGCCTGAATAACTTTTAAGGATAACGCATGCAAGGCTTGATAATTGACCGATTTAGTCTGCATGGCATCTGTACCTGTATTAATCATTTCTGGAAATATAGATTCAATTTCTTGGGCAATGAATCCATATTGTAAATTCGTATCACGTTTTTTATCCTGATTCCAATAAAATGTAACAGGTCTCAGTTTTAAATACTTGGAAATGCTAGAACTATCAAGATCAACGATGTTATTTTTGAGTCGACGGTCTGAACGCGTGTTAAACGAATTTGCTAAAACCCCAAATGCTAAAAAATCGTAGGTCGCGATCCCACCGCCCCAGCTTCCAGGCCAATCTGTTGCTACTTGTCCTCCTTGTTCGGGGATTGACACGCGGGATTGACCGAATCGATTGATCGTGATGGCATTATTTGCAGAAGCTGTATTAAAATTCCAGGTGGTATTAATGATCATTTGATTGTTGGGATTGTTGATGCCCATGGAAAAACCAAAAGCGCCATTAATATCCAAGCTATAATAGGGTTTGCCTCCACCAGTACCGGCTGTTCTAACTAAACTGGTAGCATGAGCTGAAGTGGATGCATTATTCGTATTATATACATAGAGGCTAGGTATTGTATTAGTAGCAGGATCATCCGATCCACTAAATACATTGCCGTTTTGTACATGTAATGCGACCGTTGGACTCGAAGTGCCTAGGCCAAGACGGCCTATATTTGTTAAACGAAATCGTTCCGTTCCAGCTGTTCGCATTACGATATTATTTGTCATATCTGCCACATTCGAATATCCACTTAAGTCAATTGATGATTGCGTATTAGAATTGGTTCCGCCACCGGCCGACAAGCGTAAAAATCCATCATCGGCACCATCTCCTTGTGTTGTACCTCCACCAGCGCCAACTCCCCTTATTTCATAATTCCCTATCGTACTCGTATTCAAACCAGGTCTTGATGTAGAATTACCAAATCCTGCAAACATTCTCATTCCACCACCTACCAGGTTTAGTCGAGCAGTAGGGTCGGCAGTACCTAATCCTACATTCCCGTTTTCTAATATGGAGATTCCATTTGATTCACTAGCTCCGTTAAAGATTCGTAATCTAGCATTTGCAGAGGTAGATCCATATTGGTCAATTGTCCAATCTACCGTGCTACCCACTAAGGATCTTTTAATGATAATTTGTCCCCCCTCAAATTGTGTTGAAGTAGGATTTAATAGAATTTCACCTCCTATGGTACCCCCCGAATTCCCCACTGTTAGGGTACTAGTAGGAGAGGATGTTCCTATACCCACTGCCCCGCCATTTGGATTAATGGCAAAAGGAAAGAGTGTTCCGTAAGCCGACTTAGATCGCATCTGAAGCCAACCGAAATTTGAACCACTACCTAAACCAAAATCCATGACATGAGATCCCGAACTGGGCCCCAGACGCAAGTTTCCGTTGGCCGATGTACCACTCGTCGCAGGGTCCGCTGTAGACATAACTACTTCTAATTTATTCACGGGAGCTGTGGTACCAATGCCCGTTTGGGCGATCAGCATTCGATTGATAAACAATATGAATGCTAGAGAAAAAATGAATTTTTTAGCATGTAATTGGATACATCTCATAACCCAAATTTCGATTTTGTATTATTAAAATTTTGCAATACTTCAGCGGCTGTTAATGCCCGATTATAAATCAAAGTTGTTCCAATTTTTCCATCCCAATAGGATCCCGAGGGTGTTGTGGAACCCGAAGCCTCCGCTCCAATAATAATACTATTACTGTTGTTATAACCTATAACTTGATTGACAGAACCAATGTCAACCGTACTTTTAATTTGCGAATCTACATATAACCGAACAAATCGACCATCAAACGTGGTGACAAAATGATGCCATCCTGTAAATCCACTCACAGAAGCTGTAGGGATTCTATAAGCTCCTCCAGCCCATAGGTAACTCGAAAAGGTACTGGACCAAATGTTGTTCGAATATCCTCCACCTTCCGTACAAGAAAGTGAACATCTATAGTCACTGGCACTTGTGCCTGCTGCCCAATTGTCCGCACTTATCCATTGTTCCGTCGTAATGGCTGCTGTAGGCTTTAAGGCTGATGTATGTGCAATAACGGCGTAGTCATTCGTTCCATCAAAATCAAAAAATCCAGCGGCATTATAGGTAGGCCCATTCACGAGTGTAAACGGGAAAGCATTAGAACCAATATCACTCCATGTAGTACCAGAACCCGCATATGAACTGGATTCAGCAGCATCTAATCTTAATCTTAATCCGTTTGTAATTATGTTTGGTAAGTAAGATTTTACCAATAACCCCATTCGGAGCGTGGCATGTCCAGACCAGTCCGTGGTTCTGGTTGTTTTTAGGCGAACAAATTTGGCATATATAGGAGCTGAAAATAAAGTAGTAACCAACGTGTTTTGATCCGTATTCAACGTAGCATTCGTTAAGACATTTGTCCAATCAGTCCCATTTATACTCACATCGATATCTGCCGACTTTACCCATTGTGCGGTATTTTGGCGACCCTGCGTAGCGATACCGGCTATATATGCCGGAATGGGATAATTAAGCGTAATGTACTGATTAACATCTTGAGCAATGCTCGACCAACCCTGAGGAGAACCAAGCCATGGGGTAAAATGATATCCTGTAATTGGTGAATTATAAGGAGCATTTGCATAAAAAGTATCACCTACCCATGCACCACTAGAAGCCCAACTTATTGGATTTGTATTTACCGATGGGCTATAGACAATCGTATTATTGGCTGATGAAGTTTCAGGTGTCCACTTACTGTTGCTTGTACTTAAAACGAGTTTTCCTGTTCCGTTGAATACAATTTTATTGCTTTTAATGATGGTATTATCCGGTAAGGTTATTGTATGACTGTTATTGATACTTAATCCTCCTGAAAGATTATGCAGGTTCGAAATACTACTCGAGCTTATGCTGGTAGCAGAACTTAGTGTATAAGCCAATTCATTATTATGTACGATGTAGGATGTATATACATCCGTGTAGTCAGCTCCCGCTGGGAAATCATCACTGATTTCAACAATGTAACCTGCCACACTTGAGTTGCTACCATTCACATCATTCCAGCATGTTCCACCTCCCCATTTAGTTACCGCATAATCTTCATTGCTGGCATCATTTGGTTCCCCTCCACACCAATTGTTATATTGTCCCGCAATATTTCCTGCAGTTTGACCATTCTGGGTCTTAATGATTGTACCTAGTTCTGGGCCTGCATCTATAATCCAAGTTCCTTCGGTCGTTACATCCGTTAACGCAATCCATATATTGTTTCCTACAATGTTATTGTTAAGAAAATCTTGTTCAGATTGAGAGGTAACCGTTACCAAATACCCCGTTTTCCCTTTAAATGTATTTCCAGAAGCACCAGATTTTGCAGATGCATAAGAAACAGCAGCACTCGATACGTATTTGTAAAAATGCTTATTAGTTGGGTTATACAAATAATCAGAATTATAACTTGAAACCTCAATGTTAATTTTAATTGCTGTTTTAATTGAACCCATGGATAGGGTCATCGCTGCTAAAGCAGTATTCACATCCGTTTTTTTTCCATAAAATACCAGACTCGTAAAATTGGTCCACGTGCTATATCCTGGATTTCGCGTAAGTCCTGTGGTGGTCGGTAGACTAAGCGTAGCGCCGCTTTGATATTCCAAACTCAAACTAATTAAAATATTATCTGTTGTATTGGCCCAGTTAACAACAAAGTCACCTACATCCACATTGGAGGCATTAGCCTCAATCGTCGTGGGAGATGGGGCTGTAATCATTTGGCCAAATGTTCGCGTCGACCAAATCAGACAACAAATAAGTAACAATTGTTTCATCCTAATGAGCCCGACGGAGTTTTTTGACTTCTTTTTTCAGTTGGTTGATTTGCTTTTGTTGTTCTTTAATGGCCTCCACGAGTAAAGCAACGACTTTATCGTATTGCACCGACTTATATCCTTCCGGCGTGTTTTCAGTTTGAACAATCTCAGGTAAGACTTTTTCTACTTCTTGGGCGATGAATCCAAAAGTCCGATGATCTGAAAACATGCGTTGCGGAAATGCCGACGTATTCCAATTGAAATTCACACCGCGTAAGGACAACACTTTTTGTAATGGATTTTGGATAGGGCTTACATTGGTTTTAAAACGAGCATCAGATGAACCTGCGATGGAGTTTGCAATGATGTCACCGTTTACTTGTAAACGCACGGTGGGTGTGATGGTACCCATCCCAACAAATCCATTTTCTTTGATGGTAATTCCATTTGTTTCTGCACCACCATTAAAAATACGTAAACGAGCATCGGATGAAGTAGTTCCGTATTGGTCCATCGTCCAATCGACCGTACTTCCAGTTAGGGAGCGTTTAAAAACGATTTGTCCTCCTTCATTCGTTGTCGCCGAAGGATTAAGCAAGATTTCAGCCGTTAGACTTCCGTCTGCACGTCCCACGGTCAATAAACTGGTAGGAGCAGAGGTTCCTATGCCGACCATTCCACCAATGGGATTGATTCCCATATTATAAACTGTACCATAGGCTGATTTGGAACGCATTTGAAGCCATCCAAATGTGGAGGTACTACTCAAACCAAAGTCCATCACATGAGATCCCGAACTGGGGCCCAAACGTAAGTTTCCGTTTGCCGCAATTCCGCTACTCGCTGGATCCGCTGTAGACGTAACTACTTCTAATTTATTCACGGGAGATGTGGTACCAATGCCCGTTTGTGCCCATAACTGTCCTGAAAGGAAAGTTATAAGCGAGATAAGCAATATGTGTGACTTAATTTTCATATGTATGTTTAGAACAATGCACGGAGGATAATCCAGTTTGTACCATCAGATATCGCTTTTATCCAGTTGTTGGAAGGTTCTATACCAATATTTAAACCGGTAGCAGAAGTTGTTGTGCTATCAGAGATTAAGTTCCCTGAAGTGGCGGCAACAGCTACTGATACACTTGCTATGTTTTTTATGGTAATTTCTCGACCAGCGCCAGCTGAAGAAGCACTTGGTAAAGTAATTGTCTGAGAGGCTGTAGAACCAGAGAATACGATGAGGTTATAATTATCGGTTGCAGCCATGGTACTAGATGCTGTTACGGAAGAAACTCCTCCATTACTATTTGCAGACCAAGAAGCTAAGCCATTGGCATCAGAAACCAAAACTTTTCCAGCACCTGGAGATCCTCCATCTATTTCTATGGTTCCAGTAAATACCGTGTTGCCCCCCACATTTAAATTACCCGCAATTCCTGCCCCACCGGCTACAATTAATGCGCCCGTCGTTGAAGAGGTTGAGGCCGTAGTATTAGGCAATGTTAGCGCTCCCATAATTTGAGCTTTGGTCGTAGATGAATTGCCAATTAAAGTACTATTGGTACCTAAACCTACAGTCCTATTTGAAGCACCTCCAGAAATAACCACTTCATTATCATCACCATCAGCTAATGGTGAAGTATTATACCCAATATAAGTAGAATTTGACCCTGTTGTATTTGCTAATGTACCCGAAGAACCAATATAGGAACCAGCATAATATCCAAGCGTGGTATTTCCACTTCCAGTTGTTAAACTGTAGCCCGACCAATATCCTAATGCGGTATTTTTAGTAGAAGTGGTAGATGATTTTAGTGCTTTATTACCAACCGCAACATTATAACCGCCACTTGTTTGAGCGTTTAATGCAGCATTTCCAATAGCTACGTTTTCTGAACCTGTAGTATGGTTGTACAATGATGAATAACCTACTGCAATGTTATTTTGTCCCGAGGTGATGTTAGTTAATGTATATGCTCCGATTGCGGTATTGAAGTTAGATGTTGTTGTAGTATTCATAGCATTACTGCCTACTAAAACATTATTAGATCCCCCCACGTTACCAACCTTTACTCCATTAGAAACTATATTTGCATTAAAAGTTTTATCTCCAGCAAAAGTCTGCGCTGCGGTTGTTACCACACCACCATAGGTGTCATTTGCTGGTTGTAAGGTTAGGGTACTTCCCGAAATACTAGCCCCATTTGCATTTGCAGTACTTCCAATGGATGCCAATGCGGTGATTCCCGAAGGAGATGCCCACGAAGGTACACCACTTGCTAAAGTTAGGACTTGTCCATTCGTACCTATTCCTAGTCTTGTTCCGGCTCCACTTGCACCTCCGTAAATGATATCACCCGCAGTAGTCATAGGTGAAAGTGCATTAAATGCAGCTGCTTTGGTCGTTTGTCCTGTACCTCCATTGGCAATAGCGATAGCCGTACCGCTCCAAACCCCTTGATTAATAGTTCCCACACTAGTTAAACTAGAACCAGTAACTGTGGATGCTAATGACGTACCCGTTAAAGTTCCTGCTGAAGCAATAATATTTGAAGTGCTTGTTGAAGTTATCCTTCCTTTGTCATCAACGGTTAATACAGGAATTGCCGTCGAAGATCCATAAGTTCCCGATGTAACTCCAGACGCTGCTAAAGTAGCTATTCCCGTTACATTTGCACTTCCATCAAAACTTCCACTTGTATAAGTTACATCTCCAGTTAAGGCGATTGTTCTTCCTGTAGCCAAAGCAGTAGCCGTACTCGCATTACCTGTTAGTGCCCCAGTGAATCCTGTAGACGTAACTGACGTCAATCCTGCCACAGAGGTTACCGTGCCGCCTAAAGTCATTGTGGTGCTCCCTAAAATAGTTGTGCTATTTGCTAATTGTGCATTTGTGATACCAGCATTAGAGGCAAGATTCACAGTCGTTAATCCCGTAGCAGAAATGACCCCTGCGCTAATTGAAATACCTGAACCCGCCGTTAATCCATCTTGAATGCCTAAACCTGTAATATCTGCTTTGGAGATATTCAATTTAGAGAATGCAATCGCTGCACCAGATGCAACATCTGCATTGGAGATACTTGAATTAGTGGCTAACGATCCTAATCCTAAATTTGTTCTGGCTCCGGCGGCGGTAGTGGCGCCTGTACCACCTTTGGCAATAGCAACTTCCGTCGCACTCCAAATACCTGACGTGATATTACCCGTTAACGATAAATCCCCCGTTAAGAATGTTTTAGTATTCGAGCTATTACCTAAAGTCACCGTATTGCTTCCATGACCTATCGCACGCATACCGATAACGACTTCATCCGTTCCTCCGCTAGTTAATGGCCTTGCGTCGTAACCTAGCAAGATACCATTATTCATCGTAGTGTTATTTCCTGTGGCGCCGCCATTTGGACCATAATTTCGTCCGGCAAAACCACCGACCGCGGTATTATTATTTCCAGATGTTAAATAGTCAATCGTAGCTGCACCAAGAGCAACGTTTACACTACCACCTGTATTTCTTTGCAATGCCTCACTACCCACAGCCACGTTATAGTTACCAGAAGTGTTTGCATTTAAAGCTGTTGCACCCAGGGCCGCGTTTGAAGCAACTGCTCCAGCTCCACGTCCCACAGTTAACCCATTCACTGAAATATCTGTATTAAATGTAGCGGTATTTGTAAAGGTCTTTGCTCCCGCAATCGTCTGCGTTCCCGTCGATATTAATCCCGGATTACTTGCATCTGCTGCTGTTAAAGTTAAGGTTGTTCCACTGATGGTTCCACCATTCGAAGCTCCAATAGTTGAATACGCTAAAGTCGAAACTCCCGCCGTAATTCCTACCGTGCTAGCAGCTGTTAATCGACCTTTGCTATCTACTGTGAATGTAGGAATGGCAGTAGAAGATCCATAAGTTCCTGCGGTAACTGTAGTGTTGGTTAAGGTAGCAGATCCCGTTACATTAGATGTTCCGTCAAATGCCCCACTCGTGTAGGTCACATCCCCTATTGTAGAGATGGTGCGGCCGGTTGCTAAGGCTGTTGCTGTACCCGACAAAGTTCCTGTTAAATTAGTTGCCTCTAAACTTGTTAAACCTATTACCGAAGAAACCGTTCCACCTAAAGTCATCGTGGTCGACCCTAAAATCGTTGTACTATTAGCCAGCTTCACATTTGTGATACTACCATCCGAAACACCCGCTGATGCTACACGTGTATCAACATAATCCTTAATCAATTTTACGCTTGGATATCTTGATGTAGAAGCTGCATCTGTTGTGATGTTTGTACTCATATTATCTACAGATTGAGCTCCTAAATTTGTTAAGGCTCCTCCTGCTGTGGTGGCACCTGTACCACCTTTGGCAATATCAATCGTTGTAGCACTCCAAATACCCGAAGTGATTGTTCCCACACTAGTTAAACTAGACGCCGTAATATTACTTGCCAAAGTCGTACCCGTTAAGGTATTCGCATCTGCCGCAATCGTAATATTAGCAGATCCATCGAATGCCACACCGTTAATGTTTCTCGCTGTGGCTAAAATGGTGGCAGATGCTGCATTACCTGAAGGAGTTAAATAATCCGTACCGGCTACCGCAGCACTCACCACTCCACTTCCATTTGCTTTTAAAATTCCATTAACGGTCCCAGCACCACCATAATTACTCCCAATCGTGGTTCCACTCCAAGTCCCGCCGTTCAAATTACCCGTTAAATTGATATCTCCTTTAAAATAGTTTGCAGTAATTGAATTATTACCAATAGTGACTGTGTTAGAGCCATTACCTACCACATTATAACCGATGGCTATTTCATTTGTAGATGTATTTGTTCCTGCACGAACGCCACTACCAATAAAAATACTTTGTGTTGAACTTGTTAAAGCGGTTCCAGAACCAGACCCAAAAAGTAAACCCGCATTATCTCCTACAGCCACGTTATTTGAAGCTCCTGCTGCATTGTATAATGCTTTAGCCCCTAAAATTGAGTTATTTGCTCCGCCATTGTATAAGGATTGATAACCTAATACTGTATTGTTAGCCCCAGTTCCAGGATTGTAAAGTGCTTGATAACCTACAGCCACATTATTATCGCCGCTTGATGGTGCTGCAGAACTATAAAAAGATTGAGAACCTATAGCTACGTTATATCTGCTATTAGGGAATCTCATAGCTTGATAACCTAAAGCGACATTATAACCACCGGAATTAGATGCAGCTTGCGAGTTGGCCGAATTTCCAATGGCCACATTATAGTCAGACGTATTATTATTTAACGCTAATCTACCTATGGCAATATTATTCGTCTTATTATGAGTTCCATAACCAAATAAGATTTCTCGAACAGTCATATCATTGCTAAACGTCTTTGCTCCAGCAAACGTCTGCGTACCATTCGTTACCACACCACCATTCGATGCATCCGCAGGAGTTAAAATCAACTCTGTAGTTCCACTAATCGTTGCACCTTTCGCATTTGAAGTACCAGAAATGGCGCCAATAGAACTTAATCCTGCATTTGCCGCAACAATCGAATTCTTCACGTATTCTGTGGTAGCCACTTTCGTTGAATTATCACTCGTCGCCGGAGTAGGCGCCGTAGGAGTTCCTGTAAATGTCGGTGAAGCAAGAGGGGCTTTTAATAAAATATCGGATGTATTTGCTGTAATACTAGCCGTGTTCGCCGCCACATTCGTAGGCAATGTTGCAATCGTACTTGAACTCACACCACCCACGGAATTCACGGTCGTTGCAAAAGATCCATTCCCTGATCCTGCAACATCGCCCGTTAAGGTTGTGGTGAAGTTCGCAGCCATCACATCGGTGCCTATCACTAAGCCTAAATTGGTTCTAGCGTCTGCCGGATTAGCAGCGCCTGTTCCCCCTTTTAAAACCGCCAGCGTACCATTGATTTTCGCAGAGGTAATACTGTTATCTGCCACACCTGCATTTTGGCTTTGTTGATCTACGTAAGACTTAATCGCTCTAAACGTAGGGAATTTCGTGGTAGACCCTCCGTCCAATAGGATATTATCACTCTTATTATCACTCGGTTCTGCGCCTAAAGCAACCAATGCACCAGTAGCTGTAGAAGTCCCTGTACCGCCATTTGCAATCGAAACAATTCCAGTCACGTTTGCTGCATTGCCGGTGATATTTCCTGACGGAGTCACATAATCTACGCCCGCCGTTAAAGCCGTTTGCTTGTTATTAAAAGTCGTGAAATCAGCGGCTGACAAGTAGCCAGCTGAGGCAGATGAAGCTACTGTCATCGATAATACTCCAGTAGATGCATTAAAACTTAAAGGGGCCACTGCACTAAGCGCGTTACGAACTCTAGCGTCTGTGTAGTACTTATTAGTGTTGCCTTCAGGAATTTCATTTGTGGTCAAATTCACGCTAGGACCCACAATTCCATTGATGGTAGAAACGTCGGTAGACGCGGCTAGCTGAATCCAGTTCGATAAAGTCGTGGCTGGTAAAGCGCTTAGTACGTAATTAATATTTTGGTCAGATCTAATGGCAATACTTCCCACTTGTGCTCCTGGAATTGCTGTCATGGTCGCATCAGAATTGACTACAGAAACGCTTTGGAAAGAAATCGCGGGGATTTGTGTAGATGGTATTTTGCCATTTACACCTAATGTGGCTACTCCATTATTCGCGCCTTTTTCTGTTACCGCAACGAAATCAGTAGCTGCGCTATTCGCCGCAGTGCCAAAAGTTCTTTGGGCTAACACATCCGTACCGATCACTAAACCTAAATTAGTCCGTGCATCGGATGCAGTAGTTGCTCCTGTTCCTCCCTTAGCTAGGGCTACTGTTCCGGATAAAGAAGCCGCTTCAGCTGCAATAGTGATGTCAGCAGACCCGTCGAATGGAACACCATTAATATTTTTAGGGGCAGCTAACTTGGTAGCAGCCGCTGCTAAGGTAGCATTTGCCGCTAAAGTAGCCGTTGCCGCATTCCCAGAGGTACTTTGGTTTAAGGTGGGGAAGTTTGTTAGATTAGCTGCACTCCCATTTGGACGAAGATAATCAGTCCCAGCTGTCAAGGGTGCTTGCACATCTGTCCCTATCACTAAGCCTAAATTGGTTCTTGCTGCAGCCGCAGTAGTGGCTCCAGTTCCGCCGTTTGCAACTGCGATTGTTCCGGTTACATTAGCCGCATTTCCTGAAATATTTCCTGTCACTTTCGATCCTGAAACAGTTGCAATTTTAGCGTCAGTTACAGCAGCATCTGTAATTTTAGTAGTGGTTACTGCTGCATCTGCTACTTTCGCAGTAGTTACGGCTCCATCTGCTACTTTCTCGGTAGTCACAGCACCCGCCGCAATGGTAGGCGCACCTGCATTTCCTGTTAAATCTCCTGCTAATTGCACTAAACCTTTCACCGTAGTGCTTGCATCGGGTGGAGTTACTCCCACAGGTATTGTGATGTTTGTTGTCCCATCGAATGGCACGCCATTAATCGTGCGCGGGGTTTCTAATCCCTTTGCTTTGTCCGCTAATCGCGCACTGTTTGCTGAAGCAGAATTTCGGCTATCAATATAGTCCTTTATCGCCTTCACAGAAGGATATTTCACGCTGGAAGCTGAGTCCGCGATGATATTAGTTGATTTATTTGAGAGAGATTCTTTGGTATCTAATATGGCCAAAGTCGCCGTAGACACCGGCTTGCTCATATCAGAGGTATTGTCCACTTTGTCTAATCCTAAATTCGTACGAGCTGCAGTCGAAGTTATTGCCCCAGTACCCCCTGAGCTAATCGGTAAAACTCCAGATAGTTTATTGGCGGTCTCGGAGTAAAGCGAGTAAGGGACATGGTTCAATTTTTGATTCCCCACTTCGACGTATTTTGATCCCTTATCAAAACTGACATTCGTCACAATATTTTTCGTATTTCCCTCCCAGCTAAGCGAGGCAAAAGTGCCGCCTTTACCGGTATTAATTCCGGTACCAATGGTCAGGTTAACAAGACCATAGCTGTCGGTTTGGGTTTTTTGGATTTCCTCATACTGAGTCACCCCATCCTGAGATATCGTGAATTTCAGCCACACTTCCTTATTCACATAAGGCTGAGCAGAAACGTCTCTCCCGGGAATCTCGATCGGATTAGGATCTATGATAACTGCCTGGTAGTTGATGCCTTTATTTTGAGAATATCCCATAAATGAAGCAAGCAGAAGCGAGAAAAATAGTAGAATTCTTTTCATATTAATCGAACTATTTAGACTGAATCTTTAAGCCAAAAGAGAAAGTCGTAGGAATAAAATTTAGGGTAGATGCCCCAAACTGAATGGTATCTAAATGTTGAAATTGCGTATAAACAGAAATGCTTTGATTGACTTTTTTCTCTAGTTCCATCGAGAACCCTAAAAAAAAGCGAAGCCCAGTAAACTGTGAGTCATCTGACAAATCCAAGTACTGATTTTGAAGAAATTGATTCCCATTCACCATCTTCTGAATAGAAGCGCGTCCCTTTAAGGATGCTTTTAAACCGTAGGGCAAATCAAGTTTAGGTCCTATGCCTCCATTCAAACCAATAAAATCAGTTTGATAGGAAAATGGTATGTTTTGCACATCCCCCACAGAATTGTATTGGCTGTAGACTAAACCAGCATCATATTGAAAATACGTCGAAAACGGCTGCTCATAACTTAAGCTCAAATTATTCCCAGCGCCCGATCTCATGTAATCTGGGTTTTGGCCCTGAGCATTTGTAAATACGTACTTGGTGGTATTAATACCAGCAGCTAAATTCCAAGTCTGAGCTGAAGCAGCGTTCGCTAACAGGAGAAACAGTAGGGTAAATTTCTTCATAATACTTGTTTGGTGGGCTTTTTAAAGGGTTTAACCCTATTTTAACAAGTAAAATTCGAATTAATAATGCGATTAGTATTAATAAGATAAAACGGATTTAGTCCAAAAAGTGGAATTTTGGACTAGTCAGTAAATGAATTTTTTTTGGACTTCTAAAAAATTTGACAATTTAAATGTGTAAAATTGTACTCATTTCGTTGATTAAATGATATTATACATCTCCCTGTTCTCTATCATCACCTCCGCGATTATCGCCATCTACAATTGGCGAATCAATAAAAACGCGTTATTATTAACCGGGATATTCGTCATTTTTTCTACGTATGGATTAACCCACTATTTTACGGTTTATAACGTGGACGAGTTTTGGACTGCTCTATTCTACGGAAACCTTTCCCCCTTCTGGTACTTACCAGGCGCCATGCTCTACTTGTATACCAGAAACACGTTACAAGATAGGCCCCTATTCAGCAGCTGGAAAGACGCTCTACACTTAATTCCATTCGTATTGCAAGCCATCAATATGGCCCCTTATATCCTAAGTTCGTTTGACTACAAACTAGAAATGACTCGCCTTATCTTGGCAGATATCAATAACGTTAGAACACACGCTAGTGGGTTTTTCCTGCCCCCTGCGTTTGCCTTCGTGACCAGGCCTTCCTTAATAATCATCTACGTTATATTTTGTTTTCGCTTAATTTACAGCTACTCGAAAAAAGAGCAGGCATCCTTAGCTAATTACAAACAAAATCGATTAGTGTATAATTGGTTAATCACGCTGAACTTAGCTACGCTTATCGTTAGCGTAGGGTTCTTGGTGCTAACTTTAAAGCTTTATGACCTTCCTATCTCTAAGATTCTGATCCATTCAGAGCCCACCCACCTTATCTCAGGCATCGCCTTTGCCTTATTGCCTTTTGCTTTAGTCGTTTTATTCCCCCAAATACTCTATGGAATGCCTGTGGCGATTCATTCGAAAAAGCCGAAGAAAGTAAGTGCGGTGGCGGTCATTAACCTAAATGATCCTTTATCAGAAACAGCAGAAACAATTGTGGACTACTTAAAGTCTGAAAAACCCTATTTAAATCCAGATTTTGATCTAGAAGATATCGAAGAAGCTTTGGAAATACCGAAACACCACATTACCTATTGTTTTGCCTACATTCTGAATAAAAAATTCACCTCCTATCGTTCCTGGATTCGGATAGAGCACGCGAAAGAATTATTAAAAGGGGGATCCGCAGACAGCTTGTCTATCGATGGAATAGGCTCTCAATCAGGTTTCCCTTCCAGGTCTAGTTTCTATGCCACATTCAAGGCAGAAACGGGGATGACGCCTAGTCAATATTTGGAAACAATCGCCTAAAAAAAGAGGCTTCTTTTCAGAAGCCTCCGTTTCACTATTTCTGTATTCTAACTTCCACCCTCCGGTTCAGTCTCCTTCCTTCTTCTGTATCATTAGGCGCTGAAGGCTCCAGTTCTGAATGCCAGCTAACCTTAATTCGACTAGCCTCTACTCCTTTGTTCAGTAAATACTTTCTCGTTTCTTGAACTCTGTTTCGAGACAAAATCTGATTGTATTTTACACTCGAACGAGAATCCGTGTGGCCCGTCAAAATTAACTTTAACACCGCATTCGTTTTCAATGCTCCTAACAATAACTCTAATTTAGCAACCGATTCAGCTGTTAATTTAAATTCATTTGTGTCAAAGTAAAGATTGCTCAGCTCAGGAACCCCCTGCAATGCCATTAAGCCGGCCACTGTAGGCATTAAATCGTCTTTATCTGGCACTTGGTCTCCATCGCTGTCTACTATAACAGGTGGTTCCACCGCTTTTACAGCCGCTGGAGCTGTTACAGCAGAAGCCACTACTTCTGTTGTCGCTGGCTTTTCAACAGTTGTTGCTTTTTCTGTCGCAACAACTACTTCTGTGATTGCTGGTTTTTCAATAGTTGTTGCTCTTTCCGTGTTCGCTGCTATTTCTGTAGTTGTTGATTTCTCAATGACCGCTGCTTTCACCGCTTGTGGGGCTTTCATAACTGATGGGGCTTTACTAGCAACATCCGCCTTTTTAGCTGATGAAGTCGACTTCGATTTTTTACCCAAATCATATACTAATCCCGCTGTATAATGTGTATAGGTGCCACGGCCATCTGTGAAATCGACTTGACCGATTTGGAAGAATGGAAAACCTAAATTCACCATCGCACGACCATAAAGAGCCCCTACAATCTTAAAATCAAACCCTGTTCCGATTGATCCAGTAAAATCGACATCACTGAACGTTGTAGGTGTAGAATTATCCATCATAACCTCTCCGCTGAAATTGGCAAAAGGTCTGAACTTGTCATGTGATTCGCGATCTATTAGGTAATAGCGCAAGCCTAATCCCGCTGAAGCAACATTCTTCACACCTCTAGCGCCATATAACAACGTGGCATACGCATCCACATTTTTCTTTACTTCTACTGCATACTGAAGTCCAAAATGCGTATAGGTCTGCAAATAATCACGACGAGACAAATAATTCTGATACCACAAATCCGAAGAGCCGTACAGAAAAGCAAGACTTTTACGCTTCGGCGGGTTTATCGTTAGGCTATCTTGGGCAAATGCGCCCCCTAAAAAGCCTGTCATTAATAAAGTTACTAGTATATATTTCTTCATTTTCTTATTGCTTTTCCGTTTTGGCCCCTTTATTAAAAATCGTTAAGCGAACAGCAATTTCGTGAGATTGAGACGTTACTTTGCTTAAAGACGAACTAGGCAACTCATAGATGTAACCTAAATAAATCTTAGGACTCGCCTGAATTCCAATTCGAGCCCCATAGCTATCCTTGTGGCGATATGAAACACCTGCCTCTAACGCACTGCCTATGCGTGACATTAAATTAACATCCCAACTAACAGGAACATCATTTGCAATCCGTGCCATAAATGAGGGCAGTAAGGTGATAAAATCTGACACCTTAACCGTAGTTCCGGCATTCAGATAGTGATAAGTCACATCTTTATATCCACCGCTAACATTCCCAAAATCATAGCTAATCACACGCGGCTGCGAAATGGCAAAAAATGTCCCCTTTGTATTACCCACGCGCAATCCCCAACCTGTGTTAAACTTCACCCCTGTAGAGCGATCACCTTGAAAGACTGGGTCCGTTTGATCCACCACCTGGATGCCATCATAGTCTAAACTCAAACTAGAGGCTCCTACGCGAACACCTCCTGAAATCTTCCAGGTATCATTCAATTTCACCTGATAGGCAAAATCTCCAGCCACCGTTGAAATCTTCAATGGCCCTGCAATATCTGACATCGCTAAAAGGGCAAGGCCTGTCTTAGGCTTCCACTTAAAATTACCTGTAAAAGCCATCGTACGGGGCGCTCCTTGAATACCAATCCATTGCTGGCGATTCATCGCTGTAATCTCAGCCTGGTGTTCCAATTCCCCAGCAAACGCAGGCGAAGTAATAACGGGGTTTAAACGATACATCGAATACATCGTTTCAATCTGTGCCTGAACTAAATACGTCCCAAAAAGTAGGCCTGCTAGTAGTATATATCTTATCTTTTTCATCTCTATTTAATGGTGCGGTCTACTGATAAATAATTACTGATCGTTGGTTTTTTGCCAAAGAAGTCCAGAATGTAATAATACGTTCCATCTGGCAGCAAGGTGCCCTCGAAACTATTATCATAACTTTCCATCTCGAACACTAAGGTCCCCCATCGATTATAAATCGATAAGTGATTAGGGGTCTTACGCAATAACAATCCTTTGAAGACTAATCGGTCATTCTTACCATCCCCATTAGGTGAAATACCTTGAGGAGAGAAAACCTCACATTCATCAGGATCTAATCGATTAGGAACACCATCTTTATCACAATCCGCGAAATCTGCATCCTCGTTAAACTCCTCATCTTTATCTGATATTCCATCTCCATCTGAATCCACATCGTATGGATCTAGTTTAACATCTTTATCGGTATCTGGAGGAGAAAGACCTTTATTAGCTGAGCTCGGAATTCCTTTCTCATCTATCGTGCCGTCTGCAATTCCATCCTGATTGAAATCAGCGCCATTCGCTTCTTTCACATCTAAAATTTGATCCCCATCAGAATCCAAATCGCGGAAATTAGGAAACCCATCAGCGTCCGTATCACATAAAATCCCAGTGCCTGTACACACCTTATTCTCGACAGAATCTAGAATTCCATCATTATCAGAATCTAAGTCTAAGTAATCCGATTTGCCATCTTTATCCGTATCAACTGTCGTCTCCAATTTATCCGAAATGCTATCGCCATCAGAGTCTGTATCCAAGCAGTTTGGAATACCGTCTCCATCGAAGTCTTGCTTACCTTCGGCCTTATTTGAAATTCCGTCAGCATCACAATCTAACAATAACCAGGCCGCACTAGGAGCTAAGGTGCTACTTTCAGCTTTAAACGAACATCCATCAGCTGGATTCGTACCATCACTTAATTCTGTGCCATTTAATACCCCATCGCCATCGCAATCTAAAGCTTTCCAATCATCGGAAACATTCGCTTTCACTTGACGAGTTGGCTCGAAAACGCAAGGATCTGAAGGGGCTATATCTGTGCCATTAGGCTCGCCATCTCCATCGCAATCGGCTAATGGATCTTGTAAGTCACACGATAAGATGGTAACAAAGGCGTTTGCAAACACTTCTATTCCACCAACTTTATAACTAACGCGATAACCTAAGGTCACTAAACCACTCTCAAACGGAGCACGCTTATAGGTCATCTCTCCCGTTAATGGGTTAAATGTGACTGTGCCTTTAGCTGTTCCAGCATTAGCTCCTGTTTGACGAGTTATCTCAATATTAGGTCCAGGCAAATAATCATCATTTGATAAAATGTTGATGGTTGCAATACCAGAACTTCCCACACTCACGACATCATTTGAAGCAGTAGGCTTGTCATTATTCGGATCTGTCGCATTCGGGTTACCGTCGCTATCGCAATCTAACGTTCCCCAAGCGCTGGTAGGCGTTAAGGTCTTAGAAGCCGCGGTGAACGAACATCCACTTGTAGGATCTGTTCCGTCATCCGTCTCTTTTCCATTCGTCACGCCATCTCCATCACAATCCGCTGCTCGCCAGATCGCATTCGTCGTAACTGGCGTAGCGCCTGCTACAAAAACACAAGGATCTTTAGGGGCCGTATCCGTACCGTTAGGGGTACCATCGCCGTCACAGTCTAAGGCATTCCACGCTGCGCTTGGAGTTACTGTTTTGCTTGCTGCAACGTATGAACATCCGTCATTCGGATCCGTTCCATCATCTGTCTCTTTTCCATTCGTCACACCATCTCCGTCGCAATCCGCCGCTCGCCAGATCGCATTCGTCGTTACCGGCGTAGCACCTGCTACAAAAACACAAGGATCTTTAGGTGCCGTATCCGTACCATTAGGGGTACCATCGCCGTCACAGTCTAAGGCATTCCACGCTGCGCTTGGAGTAACTGTTTTAGACGCTGCTACATAGGAACAGCCATCATTCGGATCCGTTCCGTCATCCGTCTCTTTTCCATTCGTCACGCCATCTCCATCACAATCCGCTGCTCGCCAGATCGCATTCGTCGTAACCGGCGTAGCGCCTGCTACAAAAACACAAGGATCTTTAGGTGCCGTATCCGTACCATTAGGGGTGCCATCGCCATCACAGTCTAAGGCATTCCACGCTGCGCTTGGAGTTACTGTTTTGCTTGCTGCAACGTATGAACATCCGTCATTCGGATCCGTTCCGTCATCTGTCTCCTTTCCATTCGTCACACCATCTCCGTCGCAATCCGCCGCTCGCCAGATCGCATTCGTCGTTACCGGCGTAGCGCCTGCTACAAAAACACAAGGATCTTTAGGGGCTGTGTCCGTACCGTTAGGAGTGCCATCGCCGTCACAGTCTAAGGCATTCCACGCTGCGCTTGGAGTTACTGTTTTGCTTGCTGCAACGTATGAACATCCGTCATTCGGATCCGTTCCATCATCTGTCTCTTTTCCATTCGTTACGCCGTCTCCGTCGCAATCCGCTGCTCGCCAGATCGCATTCGTCGTTACCGGCGTAGCGCCTGCTACAAAAACACAAGGATCTTTAGGTGCCGTATCCGTACCGTTAAGGGTGCCATCGCCGTCACAGTCTAAGGCATTCCACGCTGCGCTTGGAGTTACTGTTTTGCTTGCTGCAACGTATGAACATCCGTCATTCGGATCCGTTCCGTCTGTTGTTTCTTGAGAATCTAAAACACCATCTCCATCGGTATCTGGCGAAACCGCAGCCGTTACAGTTACTGTTATAGTTGCAGTAGATGAGCATGAGGAGCTTGTCCCTGTTACTGTATAAGTAGTAGTCACGGTAGGAGAAGCGGAAACTGCAGCTGTATTCGTGGCTGATAATCCTGTCGAAGGTGACCAACTGTACGTACTAGCGCCGGAAGCTGTTAGGCTTACGCTTGAACCTGTTGTAATGGAAGCCGAGGATGGCGTAACCGAAATACTAGGTAAAGCTGTAACCGAAATTGTAGCCGAGGCACTATTCGCAGCAGTACATGACCCCTGAGTAATCACCGCACGGTAATAGGTCGTAGCAGATAGATTAGTAGCTGTTAAACTAGCAGTCGTATTCGAAATATCGGTTGCACTCGCAAAATTCGAGGTTAATGAGGATTGCCATTTTGTAATTGAACCTGTTTGGCCTGATAAAGTCAATACTGTACTATTCGTTCCTGCGCAAACAGTAGCAGAGCCCGCTATCGAACCCCCCACGCTTTCTTGCACAGTAATTAATACAGGAGAACTGTAAACAATCGCATCATTCGCTGTGCTTGCGCCTCTTCTGAAATACGTATTAACTGATATAGCGCCTGGAGAATAGGTGGAAGACGCAACTCCTGAAATTAAGCTAAAACTGGTCCCATCTGTGCTAGACTCCCAAACATAAGTAATACTTCCGGTTCCACCTGCTGCATCGGTGGTGGAAGTAAATGCTGCCGGAATTGCCCCCACGCAAATAGTTTGATCTGCAGAAATGGCTCCTGCTGTTAAGGCTGGATTAACGGTTATGGTAACAGTAGCTGTCGAAGTACAGGCAGAAGGAGAATTTGTTCCCGTTACAATATAGGTTGTAGTTAATGTCGGAGTCGCCGTCACCGTTGCAGTATTAGTTGCAGATAATCCTCCACTTGGAGTCCAACTATAAGAAGATGCTCCTGATGCGGTTAGTGTCAGACTCGTACCAGTTGTAATAGCTGCAAATGAAGGTGATATAGCAACTAAAGGTAATGGATTTACGATAACTTCTATGGGATGAGCTGTACCGAAAGCCACACCAATCGTTGCCTTTCTTCTAAAATATGTGTCTACCGTCAAAGCAGTAGGATGCGCATATGAAGCCGATGTGGCGTTAACTATGTCAGAGTAAGTTCCTGCCACACCAGTAGTGGACATTTGCCATTGGTAGGTAGGCGATCCTGCTCCAACTGCCGTAGCATCTGTTAGACTGGTAAACGCTACAGGGGTAGCACCAAAACAAATAGCCTGATCTGTTCCTGTTGTGCCTGGATTAATATCTGAAACGACTAAGTTAAATGAGCGCTGAACGCTACATGAAGAAATATTATTCTTGACAGTTAGTATAAAATCATAGCTATTTTGAACACTCGCTGGAATCGATATAACGAATGGATTCGCAGTAATAGTTGCATTAGAAACCGCCACAAAGTTGGTCATTGAGGTAGTACCACTCACTACTGAATATACATCCGCCCCTGTTAATCCAGTGTAAGGAATTGAGAAAGTAGTTGCGGAGGTTGTAACATCTGGAATGACATTAACTGTAATCGTAGGTAAAGCATTAATAATAGCAGATGCAGCCACATTGGCTGTAGGTGCTCCTGTTGCTACTAAAGTAATATTACCCCCAGCGCCTGATATAGCTGTTGATTTTGTTCTTACCCAAACCGTGGTAGTAGTTATTGCGCCTCCGCTAACCGCATAGGTTAATGAAGCAGCATAGGTTCCGTTTTGAGAAGTAGCTAACTCAAAGCCTGTAGGGGCAGTTATCTGCACACTTGAAGAAAGGCCTGCCCCACTAAACGTAAAACTCTGGGCAGCAGAAGAAGTGCCGGCACAGGCAGAAAATCCACTTAACGTTCCCGTTGCTGTTATGCTTCCATCATTATCTAAAATACTCCCCACTCCTGTCTTAGATCCCACACTTAACTCTAATGTTTCGGTAGATTCTACGCTGCTATCATCAACTGTGGTGACAGTAATGGTAAAATTAGAAACCCCTCCTGGTACAGTAATGGTCCCATCTCCATTATTGATTACTCCATTAGAAAAAGTAAAAGTAGTATAATCAGCTGTAGCTGTAGATGTCCCCGATTTTGCAAAAGTGTACACCTGAGGATTCCCTGCTGCTGTAGCGGATGTAAGAGTAACCGTATAAACTAAATTATTGCCTTCGACTACAGAAGGACTTGTAATGGAAGAGGGTTGTGGAGAAAGAGTTAATAATTCCGCATTCATTGCCCCTAGAATACTGGAAGTGGCGGCATTCCCTGATCTATTTTGGCCATCTGTGAAAGTAACTGTTGATAAATAGGCTTTTAAGCCTAGATTACTTCCCGTGCCACTTACAGAGCCTCCTCTGATAGTAAAAGTTAGATTATTTCCATAGGTAAAACTTTGGTTTACTGCTGCGTCAAAAATAATACCATAAACTTCTGTTGTTCCTTCTCGCCAGTTTAAGGCTCCAGGGAGAGATATGATTTGCCCCGAGTTAAAATAAAGCCTAATAGTTCCTGCAAGGTCATTCCCCTGAGTTCCAGCATCCCCAAATTTGCCGTCTCCATTTAAATCAACTTGTGAAAAACTAACACGGGCTATTCCTAACGTTGTGAACGTTTTAATATTATCGGCCTTACCTGTATTTTGCCCTATCGTACCTATATACCCTTTTGCAAAGGATAAACTAACCTCCCCCGCTTTTAAAGTGAGGGAAGAAAAAAGCAAGATTAAAAAAAGGCTTAGTGTTACTTTTAATCCCCGTGAATAATGGGCGAAAAAGGTTAAGGCCCCACGGAGAACCTTCAAGAGCTGAATTCTCTTTATCATTTGTATAAATTTAGAACACGGAAAATCCGTCTTAGTTAATTGGTTTTATGCCGAAAAATAAATCACAGCACAATACATAAATCTAAATTACTATGTTATCCATGCATTGAAAAGAGAAATTGCCCTAAAGTAGTCCAAAACTTTTTCCGGACAATGCCCTATTGGGATTTCTGGCATTTTTTAGGAAATTAGCGTTGTTCTAAATTATACAATGCTTTATTACCTAGCCCTACTTTCGATCTTTACATCGTTCGTAATTGCCCTCTATAATTGGAGGGTTCAGAAGAGCGCACTGTTCATCGCAGGAATTCTAAGCATTTTATCAGCCTACGCGCTTACTCATTATTACTCGAGTCCATCCGAAAGCGATTATATATATGCTATTATTTATGGCACATTGTCGCCTCTATGGCTATTGCCGGGTCCGCTACTTTACTTTTATTTTAGAAGTATTCTGCAACCCGAAAAGCGCACTTGGTTTTGGATAGATGCACTTCATTTTGTGCCCTTTGTTGTTCATCTAGTTAATATATTGCCCTATTTATTTACTTCTTTCGAGTATAAATTATACGTAGCTCACGCCATCCATCAGGATATAAATAATTTACAGCTGATTAATATTAATGCGCTCTATTCATTTAAATCTGCCTTTTTAAGTAGGCCTATTTCGTTGATAATTTATTTGTTTTGGTGTACCCTCTTATTCCTTCGACAGAAGAATACCGTCTCAAGGCGCACCCAGATCTGGTTGAATTGCTTTATTTTCAGTTTACTCATGACCACATTGGTCTATATTTATGTGGCTATAAAATTGTTTAGTCATTCTTTGGATGCCAAAACATTCGAATCCATTCCCATCTATTTTGCTTCCGGGATCGCCTACATTTTACTTCCCATTGCGCTAATCTTATTTTTTCCAGAGGTGCTCTATGGAATTCAGAAAGACCAAAACACCAATCCCACACAAGAAAAAAGTGAGCTGAGCTCTGAGAATTTAGCACCTTTAGAAGCACTGGCTAATCGAATTACAGAATACCTAGAAAAAGAAAAAGCCTATTTAAATCCATCGTTTGAATTAACGGATCTGGCAAAGGCACTTGAAGTAAGCCCTAAACAAGTCTCTTTTGCTTGTAAACACCTGTTAAACAAGAAATTCACAGACCTCCGAGCCCATTTGCGCGTTGAGCATGCAAAGAAATTGCTAAAAGGGGGGTTAACGGAAACGATCGCCATAGATGCGATAGGGGTAAATTCTGGTTTTAAATCCCGGTCCACTTATTACGATGCTTTCAAAGCTGATACAGGTATGACGCCGTATCAATATTTGGAAAATTTAGCTTAATTTTAGCTAAATGAAAAAGTTGTTCTATTTCTTATTTCTTTTCCCTTTTTTCTCAGCAAAATCAGGCGGTCTAAATCTTCCGTATACTGGCGAGGCATTAATTCAATATGCCAAGCCTTATATCTATGTAGTGGAGAAGGATTATTACTACACCATCAAAATACCTGAAATGATAAAATCAGGACCTATCTATTTTGTCGAGAAAGATAGCGCCATATTCAATCTATACACCCCTTCCAATTATACTTTATCGAAAATTGATACGACAGTTTACCTAACTCAGGGTTTAGGAGGACTCGTATATGAATTACGTGGGAGCAAAATAATCAGATTAGATAAGTCGTTTTTGCACAAAATGCAGATAAACGCGCAGCATTTTGAGTATGATAATCGAATTTTTAGATTTGGCGGATATGGTTTTTGGTCTGCCCGAAATTTCTTCACTTATTTTGATTTAAATACCAAAGAATGGGAAGCTTATTCCCCCGTTCAAGGTGACTTGCCGCCAGGTTTATTTGATGTAAATCAGTATAAAAATGGAAATGAAATCACCTATTTTAATGGTATTAGTTTAAACTCATTTGACCATTTAAAGCTTGAACAAAATTCAGGAATTTGGCATTTTAACTTAAAAACTAAAATCTGGGATTATAAGGGAAAAACGTTTCTATTTTTTGGGAATAACACTCGTAATTTTCAGCACGAAAATTACTATTACGCATTCACTGATGACCGTAAAATTATCCGCATAAATTTTCAAGATGACACGTATGAAATGTTTACAAATGAAGCTCTTACTTCTAAAATGTCTTCTAATTTTAGGCCATTTATAGAAGGGAATATCATTTACTATTTTGTAGCTACTCACTCGACATTTTCCTTCGATTTAATGTCCATTCCCATCACAAGTTTCCTGGGCCAGTCCCTAGAAAAAGGAGACTTTATAGAGACCGATTATTGGTTGCAATATGGTCAAAAAGCAATTGCAGCGATCACGCTCATAGTTATTGCATTAATTGCTCTTTATTTCTTTAAAAATCGAAAAGTTAAAGCGAACCACATTACCGATAAAGAAGGCCTCTTTTATTTAGGGAAAGCGGCCATAAATTTTGATGAAGTTGAATTAAAAGTGCTGACTCATTTATTAAAAAATAACGACGTGCCTAACTCTGAATTGTTGACCTTAGTGGAACAAAAGGGGGTGCATTTTTCGCACAATATTCGGGTGAAAAATGATGTCTTAAATCAAATCAATTTGAAGCTTAAAGCGATTCTCCAGGTCGATACAAATTTCATTATTTTCAAAAAATCAGATACTGATTCCCGCCTGAAAGTTTATCGCTTAAACAAACAGTACTTTAAGTTGAGTAAGGAATTTTTGAACGAATAAAGTATGATCCAAATCTTTGTAACCGGCGGGACTTTTGACAAAGAATACAACGAACTAAATGGCGCGCTTTTCTTTAAAGATACGCACCTACCCGAGATGCTCGAAAAAGGCCGTAGTAGACTTGCGGTTTCCATCGATACTTTACTAATGAAAGACAGTTTAGAATTTAACGATGTAGACCGTCAACTGATTTCATTTGCTTGCGCATCTGCCTCCTCTGATCGCATCTTAATAACGCATGGAACAGATACAATGGTCCAAACGGCCCAGTATTTGGCCGCCCAAAATTTGCCTAAAACCATCGTCCTCACAGGTGCCATGATCCCCTATAAATTTGGTAGTTCCGATGGGATGTTTAATCTGGGAAGTGCTTTGGCATTCCTCCAAATTCTAAAGCCCGGAGTCTACATTTCGATGAATGGAAAGATTTTTGCGACGAATAACGTCCGCAAAAACCTAGAGAAGGGTGAATTCGAGACAATAAATTAATACCTTGCGTTTGCAAATTTTAACCCTGTTAATCATGAAAAACAAAATCATTATCGGATTAATCGTCGTATTAATCGCCATCCAATTCGTTCCTACAGAAAAGAATCTATCGAACGATAATACCTATGCCATCGAAACAAAATACGAGGTTCCGGGGGACGTAAAAGTGCTGTTAGAGAACGCGTGTAACGACTGTCACTCCAACAAATCAACCTATCCTTGGTATAGTTCGGTACAGCCGGTAGGTTTTTGGCTAGATCACCACGTGAATGACGGGAAAAAGCATTTGAATTTTGCTTCCTTCACGAAACTGCCGATCGCGGTGCAGAACCACAAATTAGAAGAGGTGGTAGAACAGGTAGAGTCTGAGGAGATGCCAATGCCGTCTTATACCTATTTCGGCTTACATAGTAATGCCAAATTAACCGAGGCAGATCGCTCGAAAATCATCAGCTGGGCGAAGTCTCAAATGGCGATGTTGAAAGCCACTTATCCGGCAGATAGTTTAAAGATGAAGCCAAGGAAGAAGAGTTAGTAGCGCTTCGCGCCTAAGTCGCGGCAGTGCCGCTTAGTCGACTTCGTCTTAGTCACGGCGTAGCCGCTTAGTCATCGCTTCGCGATTTAGTCGCCTGCGGCTCCTAAACACACTATTGTGTGAAATAAAAGACAAAATACTAAAGTCGATTTTCAGATGTTGACAGATATTGTCAATACGCGAAAATCGACTTTTTTTTATTCGTTGAAAATTATAAGTTTACTTATAGTAAACTTTTGTACCTTGCAATGTGTTTAACATAATAGCCCGAAAAATCCTTCTTGATTATTGTAAAAAGTACCCGGAGGCGAGAAATGGACTACTGGGCTGGTATCATGAATTAGAGAAATCAAATTTTAAGAATTTGAATGAATTGAAGTCAAACTATCCAGATGCAAGTCTCATAGGAGATAATCGAATTATATTTAATATTCTTGGAAACAAATACCGACTAATCGTTAGAGTTATTTTTAATTATAAAGCCATTCAAATTAAATGGTTTGGCACTCATTCTGAATATAATAAAGTAGATGCCCTTAAAGTCCAAAACAAAAAATAATATGGAACTGAAATTGATAAAATCAGAAACAGAATATCAGGCTTGCTTAGATTGGCTAGACCAAAAATTTAATGAAAATCATTCCGCAGGTAGTCCTACCGGCGAAAAAATTCAAGTCGTATTATTGCTTGTCAAACAATACGAAGACTTGCATTATCTAATTCCCACGCCAGATCCAATAGAGGCAATAAAGCTAAAAATGGCAGAAAAAGGCTTACGTAATAAAGACTTTGTGGGGAAAATTGGATCTAAAGGATACGTTTCAGCGATAATTAATAGACACAAACCTTTAACGCTAGAGACCATTAAAGTATTTAAAAAGGAACTCGATATTCCAGCAGAGGTATTTTTCTAGTCGCTAATTTACTAATGAAAAAAGTCGATTTTCAGGTGTTGACAGATATTGTCAATACGCGAAAATCGACTTTATAGTTTTAAGAAAATCCGAATCCTGCGGACTAAGTCACGAAGTGACGACTAAGACGAAGTAGACTAAGCGGCACCGCCGCGACTTAGGCGCAAAGCGCTGAGTCGACTAGTCACGAAGTGACTTCATATCAATCACAAATCGGTATTTCACATCTGACTTGATGACCCGCTCATATGCCTCGTTCACGTCTTTCATATCGATCATTTCGACGTCAGAAAGGATGTTATGTGCTGCGCAATAGTCTAGCATTTCTTGTGTTTCTTCGATGCCGCCGATCATGGAACCGATGATGGAACGTCTTTTGGAAATCAACGTAGCCGCATAAACTTGAGCCGCCTCTGGAGGAATTCCCACTAAAAGCATCTTTCCTTCCACTTTTAATAATCCCAAAAACTTATTCAAATCATGTGACGCCGCCACTGTGTTTAAAATAAAGTCAAATGAGCCTTTCAAAGAATCCATCATCGCCGGGTCTGTTGATAGGGCGAAGTGGTGTGCGCCTAAGGCTTTGGCATCCTGCTCCTTCGCCGGCGACGTACTTAACATCGTCACCTCCGCGCCAAAAGAGGCCGCGAATTTCACTGCCATATGGCCTAAACCGCCCAAACCTAAAACCGCCACTTTGTGCCCTTTTCCTACACCTGCATATCGCAATGGAGAATAAGTCGTAATTCCGGCACACAAAAGGGGAGCAACGCGCTCAAGCTCCTTCGTGAATGGAATGTGCAACGTATAGGCCTCGTCGATCACATAAGTCGAAGAATATCCGCCAAAAGTCTGCGTCACCCCATCCCTATAATACCCATTATACGTAGGCGTCATCTCCTCGTCGCAATACTGCTCCTGACCCTTTTTACAAGACGGACACTCGCGGCACGAATCGATAAAAACACCTACTCCTGCTAGATCACCTACTTTAAATTTTGTCACTTGAGAACCCACTTCAGTGATAGTCCCCACGATTTCGTGGCCTGGAACAATCGGATAAACCGAAGGGCCCCACTCGGAGCGCACCATGTGTATATCTGAGTGGCAAACGCCACAGTAAAGAATATCGATTTTTACGTCTTTGGGCCCTACATCACGTCTCTCAAAATCAATCGGTGCAATAGGCGCCTGCGGATCCACCGCCCCATATCCATGTACTTTTATCATAGTTTTGTTTTTATTAGAAGGTAAATTTACTCGTTTAAATACTCAGATTTGTATCATGATTTAACTTTATAGTTACAAAATTGTTTTACAGGCGCATGACTAACAATGCAACGATTAATGCCTACATTCGTTGCATAATATGCAACGAATGCCCACCTACATACACGAACTTGAAAATTGGTCTAACTTCACTTGGAGGCTAGATCAACTCATATTGCCCTTGGGCGAGGTACATCTACTTCAAGGTCGGATTTTGGGAAAAATGGAAGCGCTTGGGTTTTCTTTACAAAATGAGGCGGTTTTAGAGACCTTGACTTTGGATGTTTTGAAGACCTCGGAGATTGAGGGCGAAATACTTAGCGCGGAGCAGGTGCGTTCCTCGATCGCGCGGCAATTAGGGATGGAGATTGCTGGGTCTGTTCCATCGGATCGACATGTAGATGGGGTGGTTCAAATGATGTTAGATGCAACCCAAAACTTCAGCGATAAACTGACCACCGAGAGACTTTTCAACTGGCATGCCGACTTATTCCCCAGCGGGCGAAGTGGGATGTATTCGATTACAGTAGGAAATTGGAGGACAAATAAGAATGGTCCGATGCAGGTAGTTTCCGGGGCTTTTGGTAAAGAGAAAATACATTTTCAGGCGCCTGACTCTTCTAAAATTCCAGCGGAAATGGCCTTGTTTTTAGACTGGTTAAATACCAATGAAAGTCTTGATTCAGTAATTAAGGCAGGGGTGGCGCACCTTTGGCTGCTGACGATTCACCCTTTTGATGATGGAAATGGTCGGATTGCGCGAGCTGTTACTGACTTATTGATGGCCCGTTCTGATTCGAGTGCACAACGATTTTATAGTTTATCTGCGCAGATACGGCTTGACAGAAATGCCTATTATGCGATTTTGGAGAAGACCCAAAAAGGGAACCTCGATCTAACCGACTGGCTTCAATGGTTTTTAAAAACCTTAATTAAAGCCCTAAAATCAACAGATCAGGTATTAAAAAGAGTATTATTCAAGGCGGATTTTTGGCAAAAAAATAGCTCCATTCCAATCAATGAGCGCCAAAAAAAGATGCTCAACAAACTCCTCGACGGCTTCGATGGTCACTTAACCTCAAACAAATGGGCAAAAATCACGCATTGTTCGAAAGACACGGCCATCAGGGATCTGAATGACTTAATTCAGAAAAATATCCTGAAAAAAGACGAGGCTGGGGGTCGCAGTACACGCTATATTTTGATCTAAACCACCTTTTGTTCGAAAACCTTCAAGGTACTCAGACCACTTTTGGACTATTGACACTTTCTGTCAAGATTCAAAGTGCAAAGAGCAAAGAGCAGAATGCTCGCGCTGCAAACATTTTAGGAATGCATGAAAACGAGACAGGAGCCTCTTTTTATGCCGTATCTCTACTCTCTGCTCTCTTATCTCTACTCTATTTTCGACTAAGCCACGAAGTGGCGCCGCCACTAAACAAAAAAACCCTTCAGCCATTAGCCAAAGGGTTTATGTTACTCCGTGTTCTAAATTATTTTTTTATTTCGAATTCTGCCAGATCAAAAAAGATCTCATCCGAATCCTCAAAGCGCGACCAGCGTTTATTTAATGAATCTATCGATTCTGCGTCACCCGAAAGTGCTATCTCCTCCCCCGTTTTCAAAAACAAACTCAAGGAAACTAATCCCTTATCCTCACGAAGACTTAGCTCTCGAACACTCGCACGACTCACAAACTTAAAAGTGCAACCGTTATCCGTACAGTACTTTAATCGTATCGATTTCATCGTAAGAGAAAAATAACAATTAAACTTACAAAACCATAAAGTCAATCATTGTCAAAAATCTAGCAACAATCAGTTTTTGGACTAAATACTTATTTCCAAATCCGTACCTCTACACGTCTGTTCAACTGCATTTTCTTATCAGACGTATTAGGGGCAATAGGCTCAAATTCCGACTTCCACTCGCCCGGTTTCAATCGTTTAGGATCAATGCCGTTCTTAATTAAATAACGCTTCACATTTTCCACGCGACGTTTCGAAAGCGCTTCATTGTGTTCAATCGATGCGCGAGCATCCGTGTGTCCGACCACTTTCAGACGGACTTCAGGATGTTTTACAAGTAATCGTATAATGCGATTTAATCTCCATCTTGAGCCATCTCCTACGTGCGCTTTGTCCGTAGCGAAATACACATTCAGTTCGAATAAACTATCCGCCGGCATAGGCTCGACTACAACCACCGTATCCATCGGAGCCGCAACAGGGGCAACAGGAACAATAGCCTCAGCAAGAGCAACAGGGGCTAAAACCGGAGCTGAAGGCTCAGGAACTACAGCCGCCACCGCCGGCTCTGCAACCGGAGCCGCAGCTACAACGACCACTGTATCGACCTTTGGCTC
>JBEBDF010000006.1:0-50677 GCA_041157105.1 Bacteroidota bacterium
CTTAGTCGTCACTTCGTGACTTGGTCAATGAGTCGAAACTAGAGTAAAAAATCGCCAAGCAATCACTCAGCCGCGAAGCGGCGACTAAACGACGCAGTCGTGACTAAATCGCGAAGCGATGACTAAGCGGCTTCGCCGCGACTAAGTCCGCAGGACGACTAAATCGCGAAGCGATGACTAAGCGGCTTCGCCGCGACTAAGTCCGCAGGACGACTGGGCCGCAAAGCGGTGACTACAAAGTGATATAATGTATCTCCCCCTTCAAATCCTTCAGCAATTTCTTCGTCCTCTCGGGTCTAGCATCCGTGATGAAGACTTGGCCAAAGTGTTCTTCTGCCATCATTTGGACCAATCGCTGGATGCGACGGTCGTCGAGCTTGTCGAAGATGTCGTCGAGAAGTAGGAGTGGTTTGCGGGGTTTGGCTGCTACGAGGGAGTCGAATTGCGCTAGCTTGAGGGCGACGACGAAGGATTTTTGTTGGCCTTGGGAGCCAAATTTGCGCAAGGAGTGGTCATTGATTTTAAAATCAAATTCATCTCGATGAATTCCGATGGATGTCCGCTGCGCGGACAAATCCAGCGGTTCCGCGGCGCGCAGCGCCGCGTCAAAGCCCCCAGCTTCGAACGTAGATTCGAGCTGAATATCGACGTCCTCGCGGTCGTCTGAGAGTTTTGCATAATGAAATTTAAAACTAGGCAAAAAGACCTCTAAAAATTCTCTACGAGCTTTTGCTAAGGATTCTCCTAATTCAACTAGAGGTGCATGGTAACTGTCTAAATGGAGCCGGTCGACCTGGCCGCGCTCGGCGAATTGCTTTAACAATACATTACGTTGCTGGACAATACGGTTGTAGCGTAAAAGTTGATCTAAGAAATTTCTATCCAGCTGAGACATCATCCCGTCAAAGAAACGGCGACGTTCCTCGCTTCCCTCGCGCACTAAATCGGTGTCATGTGGATCCATTAAGACTACGGGGAAGTGGCCAATGTGGTCTGCTAGACGGGGGTAGGGTTTGTCGTCGCGTAGGAATTGCTTTTTGGAACCCTTCTGAAACAAACAGGTAATCTGTGTCTCGCGGTCCTGAGCATCCACAAAATCACCCTGCACCCGGAAAAAATCTTGGGTATGTTTCACGCAAAGCTGATCAGAGATCCCGCGCGAACTTTTAGTCATGGAAAGAAAGTGAATCGCATCTAACAGGTTCGTCTTCCCGATACCATTCTCGCCCACAATGCAATTAATCTCCGAAATAAAGCTGAATCTAGCCTCCTCATAGGATTTAAACTGATTGACCTGAAGAGATTTGAGGTGCATGGATGTATGAATGCGATTAAAAGCGTGTAAAAATAAAGATTTTGTACTAATTTTGCAGGGATTAGCGCCGGAATTAACCCGGCATACCGCTTTAAAAATATTCTATCAAGAAGATGGCAAAGAAAAACGCAGACGCGCCCAAGTATTCTAAAGAGACTTACAAGTATTGGTACGAATCCATGCAATTACAACGCAAATTCGAAGAGAAATGCGGTCAATTGTACGGAATGCAAAAAATTAAAGGCTTTTGTCACTTATATATTGGACAAGAGGCTTGTTCTTCAGGTTCAAAATCTGCTCTAAAGGAAGGGGATAAATACATCACAGCTTATCGTGACCACGGTATCCCTTTGGCCTTAGGAACTTCTCCTAACGCAATTATGGCGGAATTATACGGTAAAATTACCGGTGCTTCGAAAGGAAAAGGTGGCTCGATGCACATCTTCGATAAAGAAGTAGGTTTCGTAGGAGGCCACGGTATCGTAGGGGCTCAAATCCCATTAGGCGCTGGTCTTGCTTTCGCAGAGAAATACAAAAAAACAGGTAATGTGTCTATCACCTATTTTGGTGATGGTGCAGTTCGTCAAGGTGCTTTACACGAAGCATTTAACATGGCGATGCTTTGGAAATTACCTGCCATTTTTGTGGTAGAAAACAACGGATACGCGATGGGTACATCCGTAGAACGTACGTCCAACGTAACCGAATTATATACCATTGGTGAAGCTTACGATATGCCATCTGAGCCAGTAGACGCAATGAATGTAGAAGCAGTCCATGAAGCCGTTTCACGTGCCGCAGCTCGTGCTCGTGCAGGCGAAGGTCCTACTTTCTTAGAATTCAGAACGTATCGTTACAGAGGTCACTCCATGTCAGATCCTCAAAAATACCGTTCTAAAGAGGAGGTAGAGGCTTACAAAGACCGCGATCCAATCGAACAAGTTAAGCATACAATCTTAACACACAACATCTTAACTCAAGCAGAACTAGACGAGATCGATGCGAAAATCAAGATTCAAGTTCAAGAGTCCGTTGAATTCGCTGAAACATCTCCTTTCCCAGATAAATCAGAGGCCTACAAAGATGTGTATGTCGAAGAGAATTATCCTTTTATAGAAGAATAGTCGCGACTATGTCGCTTAGTCGACTTCGTCTTAGTCATCGCTACGCGATTTAGTCGTCCTTCGGACTTAGTCGACTTCGTCTTAGTCGTGACTTAGTCGCTGCTTCGCAGCTTAGTCAACTTCGTCTTAGTCAAAGAGTCGCTGCCATGCAGCTTAGTCAATCATTCAAAAGCTCATTCGTAAGTCGGGTGAGCTTTTTTGTTTAATATCAGAAAGTTGATAAATTGAATGTGGAAAATTAATGAGTAAGTTAAACGAAGGTATAACAGTATTAAAAACCCAACCCATGAGAAAAGAGATCATTTTAGGCTAGGCCTATCAGAATTTGAAATAAACGAGCTTGTGGAAACACAGGCTTTTTTTATGACGCTACGCGACAGTCGTCCTGCGGACTTAGTGAAGACTTTGTCTTAGTCGTCCTTCGGACTTAGTCATCGCTTCGCGATTTAGTCGCCTACGGCTTTGTCGTCACTTCGTGACTTTGTCAATTCAGTCGATATCCACTTTTATCAAGAGTTCGAATAAAGCCCTTAATCATTCTAGAAATTTCGGTTAAGTCTTTTCTCATTTGAATCGAGTCATCCATCGACAAATAACTCAAATGATGGGCTATATAGATCATCGACTTTACTTCACTACAAGAACCTAAAGCGATAAATAAAAACCTTCGAAAATCGGCATCTGATCCTCTATCAAATCCCTCTGCTATGTTATTTGAAATAGAAATAACAGCTCGTTGAATTTGGTTTTTAAATCCGAAATCTAAATTTGCTTGAAGTAACTTATAAATCCGAACAGCGATAAGCTGTGATTTTTTCCATGCCTCAATCTCTTCAAAGTGGTTAATTTTCATTTTTTATTAACATTACCTCTTTTTTATTTAACATTGTAAAAGTAACTTGATAATCGACTAAGCCGAAGGCGACTAAGTGACGAAGTCACGACTAAATCGCGTAGCGATAACCAAGTCCGAAGGACGACTAAATCGCAAAGCGATGACTAAGTCCGAAGGACGACTAAATCGCATAGCGATGACCAAGTCCGAAGTCACGACTAAATCGCAAAGCGATGACTAAGTCCGAAGGACGACTAAATCGCGTAGCGATGACCAAGTCCGAAGTCACGACTAAATCGCAAAGCGATGACTAAGTCCGAAGGACGACTAAGTCGCAAAGCGACGACTAAGTCCGAAGGACGACTAAGTCGCAAAGCGACGACAACCTATGCAAATAAACTGCGACCTTGGCGAAGGAATCGGAAACGATGCCGAACTCATGCCCTACATCGATGAGGCAAATATTGCTTGCGGATTTCATGCCGGAGACGCGTTTACCATGCGTGAAACGGTAGCTTTGTGTATTCGGCACAAGGTAAAGATCGGGGCACATCCATCTTATTTAGATCGAGAGAATTTTGGGAGAAAAGAGATAGAACTTAGTCCAGAGGAAATCTATTTGCTAGTCAGGAAACAGGTCGAAACACTAAAAAAAATAACAGACCAAGCTAGGGCAAAATTAAACCACGTAAAACCTCATGGTGCCTTGTACAATACCTCTGCAAAGAATCCAGAAGTAGCTCAAGCCATCGCGAAAGCGGTAAAAGATGTGGATCCTAGCTTGATTTTGTTTGGCCTAAAAAATAGTCACTCCATAGCGGCCGCAAAAAATTTAGGTTTAACATCAGCAGAAGAAGCTTTTGTAGATCGAAAATATGAAAACGATGGGTCCCTAACTCCTCGAAGCCAGCCGGGAGCCTGCTTCGAAAGCGTTGCGCAAGTTTTAACACAGGTGCAAAAAATAAAGGCCGACACCTGGTGTATCCACTGTGACGGCCCTCATGCTTTGGAATTTGCTAAAGCTTTACAGAAGTTTAAAACTCCACAATAAATCCAATCGTCGGCGTAACCTGTGCGCGATCATTTAAAAATTGAGTTGGAATGGCGTTGCTCCCATCTTTAGCGATAGGCAATCCATTCGTAGTCGCAAAAGCTGAATTATCTTCTAAACGCTTAAAGGTATAAGTAGGAACGCCTTGAATGACAGCGGTGTACCAGTTTGTTACGTCTAGGAAAAGATCGATAGTCGTTTTCTTCAAGTTATATTTCTTATCGATACGTACGTCGCTGGAATGGAAGCTAGGTAGGCGTTGAGAGTTAAGACGAGAATAATCGAACGTGCCTTGGCCTAAGGTTAGGTAAGTCGCTTTTGAAGTTACTTCATCATAAGGTGAATAAGGTGCACCTCCTTGGTAACGGAAACGAAGACCTAACTCCCAATTGCGTGGGAATTTATATCCCCAAGTCACACTTAAGAGGTGGCTATTATCCCAACTTGAGGCAATTAATTTTCCATCGAAGCCACTAAACATGCTGCGGTAATAGGTGTAGGATAGGATACCGAAGAATTTGTCGGTTAGTTTCTTTTGAGCGAAAAACTCCAAACCATAAGCACGACCCTTACCTGTTGTGGTCACATCCTCATTTCCCAAAATATTAAAATCACCTCCTAAGTTTGCTAATGAGATACCATTGCGATTCGAGATAGGTACATTCGCATATTCCTTGACAAAACCTTCTAGTGTAAATCGTAAAGATTCATCCTGTAAGTATTCTAGTCCTGCCACAAAATGATCACTTTGCTGGTATTTCGCATCTTGATTAACTAAAATAGGCGAAACTGGGGCAAAACTCGAATAAGTCGGAAACGGGAATGCAGATGAGGCATAACCTAAAATCGTATACGGTGCCAGTTTAAAATAGCGACCTACGGAGGCGTTTGCCGTTAATTTATCAGAGAGCACATAACTCAAAGAGACGCGGGGCGAAAGCGTTTCTAAAGGATCCATTCCAGTGTCCGTAAAGCTGTTCATATCCGTACGGAGGCCGGCGCTTAAACCTAATTTGGCATCAAAAAACGTCTTCGAAACCTGTGCAAAAGCACCGTATTTCCACATCGAATTGAATGGACTTGTGTAAGAAAAAGTCTTAATCGGATTAGCCAGACGAACCGCTGGGTTAGGTGTCGAATTGTATAAAACCTGGTACGTGCTGTTCGCATATTCTACTAATTGAGTAGATAGGCCGTAATTTATCTTCCAGCCATTCCTATTCTTGTTTACATCTAATCGCAGTTTATTTTCTGTCTCCCGAGATAAATAATCGAAGTTTACTTCAGTTGGATCTTTCTTTATATTGTCCTCGTAGCGCTTGATGTTATTATCAAAAGCATTTCTAGAGAGCGCAATATTTACATATCCATTATCGAGCAATTTTTTTAGCGATAAACCTACCGTATAGTTCCATTGATTAATCAGTGGATTCGAATTATAGATGTATAATTTTTCAGGTGTGGCCTTTTTCAGAGTGCCAAAAGAGAATTCATCAATCGCCCCTAAACCCATCAATGATAAAGTTGTGGTAGAGTTGATTTGCTTCGTGACCTTAAACTGAGCGTCCCAGAAATTAGGCCGGATCGGAATATCTAATGCTTGAAAAAGGAATTGTAAATAGGAACGGCGAACGGAGGCTAAAAAAGTGGTTTTGCCTGATTTTGACAAAGGGCCTTCGGTGGTTAAGGCGAATTCTGTGGCACTTAATCGAGCATTTCCTTGGAATTTATTGGGATTTCCGGTACGTTGTTTGAACTGAAAAACAGAGCTTAGAGCGTTATCATAACGGGCATCAAAAGCAGATGAGCTAAGTTTTACATCTTCAATAAAGGACACATTTAAAATACCTTGAGGGCCACCACTGCTGCCTTGTGTTTGGAAGTGATTTAATACCGGAATTTCAATGCCGTCTAGGTAATAGACGTTTTCATTAGGGCCTCCACCACGAATAATAATATCATTTCTGAAGCCTCCACCTTGCGGACCGCCGCCTACGCCGGGAAGGGTTTGGATTACTTTGCTGACGTCGAAATTGCCACCAGGATTACTCTTGATTTCTTCGGAAGTAAGACGTTGAACGCTTAAAGGGGATTCAAGTGTGGCGGCTTTAGCGGTGCGGCGGTTTTGGGTCACTACTACCTCCGTTAATTCCTGGTTAGATGGGATTAACTCGATGTTCAGATAGTTCTCATTTCCCGCGTTGATGATCACGTTAAAGGCCGTGTACTTCTCATATCCTACTGCAGAGAAAGAAATATTGTATGTTTTTAGGGCCAAACCCGTTAAACGAAATGCCCCTTTTTCATCAGCCGTCGTGCCTTTTGTGGCGCCATCTAATGTGACCGAAACTCCTGTGATTGGCTTTTGAGTCAGCTGATCAACAATCTTTCCGGAGATTCGACCTGTGTTTTGGGCAAATATAGAAAAAGAGACTAGTAGAAGTACGAGGGTATGTTTCATTTTTGCTAAACACCGAAATGGCTAAAATTGTTTCATTTTAAGGCAGTATGAGCACCTTTTTTGCCACCGACCCCGTGGCTGATTCGTAGCGCAAAATGTAGCTACCGGCGTCTGGAAGGGGTGCAGGAATCCGAAGCGTTTCTCCAGCTGTTACCGCTAAAGTAGTGCCTAAAGCACGTCCTGATAGATCAAACCATTGAAGATTTCCTGCCGACTTTACCCGTATGTTAACTGCTGTTGACGCTGGATTAGGCCAAACATACAATTCCTCTGAAGGAACAATAATTTCGCTGGTATTTTGTAGTAATTGAACACCCCCGGAAGCTAGGCCTATGACGATATCCATCTTGCCGTCTTTATTGAAATCGGCGGTGGAGATTTGGGCATTTTGGCCAAAATTGAAAGGTAAACGCGACACCTCTAGACCTAAACCAGAGACATATAAATTTCCATAAGCGTCTAAGGTAATTTGCTCAAAATTTCCATCGCCTGTAATATCTGCATAGGCAATACCTCTAAATAGGGTTTCCAAACGCTGGTAAGGTTTGGACAAATTCGACCAATCATAGACTCGTGTTCCGCCTAAATAATCCAACACAACTAACTCAAGTGAACTGTCTTGATTTACATCATACAAACGCGGCGTTTCTCGAAGTGTTACCACAGGCAAGGCTTTCTCAGCACTTAGTTGGCCAGCCACATATTCACGGTAATTCGCAACACTCCCTTTCATATAGTACAGCATCAATCGGCCACTTAAAGCTTGTAATTGTATGTTTGTCACACCTGGCATAGGAAAAAAATCGCGTGATTTCATGGTCAGCGTACCTTTCACATTTTCATACAAAGTGACTGTGCTGCTCCCCATTAGCAAATCCAGATCGCCATCGCCTTCCACATCATAGAAAACAGGCGAGGCAAAATCCCCCACATCGATCATCTCCTCTTGTAGAAAAGCGTTGGTTTTTAACACTAGCTTGCCATTCTCCGAACGATAAAAAGAGGCAGTAGTCAAAGAGGAATTTACATCTGGTAAATTAGAAGAGGTGATTACATCCAAAGCTCCATCTCCATCCAAATCCAATGGAGAAGCACTCGCCAAGGAAGGAACCACATGCGGCGCTCCCACTGGAAAATTCTTATCAGCCCCACGAAATAAAGGCTTCGAGCGCGTTCCCTCATTGCGCATAAACAAGAAGCTAGGACAACCCACATGACCAATAATCAGGTCAGAAACGCCATTCTTATCTGGATTCCAAAGCGCTAAGGTATTTCCTAAATGCTGAACTGCCCCTGTGGATTGTGTCTGCTTAACCAATTCCGGCACCAGGCCAAAAGTAATATCATCACACTCATTCAAATAGAAATTGCCCCAATTCATGGTCTTGGTAGTAAACTTCAGGTCTCCTACATTCTCATAATACGTGATAAAATGACCCGCTGATTCAAAGGCCAACACATCCACATCCCCATCCCCATCCACATCTGCAATGGCCGGAATATCAGAGGCACTGACAAAGATGTTAATTAATCCATTGAGGCCAGTCGATTTAAGGTTCCCGAGCGATTTAGGAAAGTTATTATTTAGATTAGGATATACTTGAATTCCACCAGAGCTGGAGGCAAATAGATCTTTATCCCCATCGCCATCGTAGTCCACTAAATTCATCCAGTTTTCGATCAGAGGAAAACGCGTTTGAAATTCAGGAGCATAAGCAAATCCACCTGAGGCATTGCGCAAAAAGGTCTTCAGGTGCTGGGCGCTGCGGTCGAAAACCACCAGGTCTTCTTTCTTGTCGCCATCAAGGTCAATAAGGAAAAACTGCACGGAGTTAAATCCTCCAGCCCAGGGGTTTTCCAAACCAGCGACGGGGGGATTCGTGATCTGCTGAAAAGAGATTTGCTGCGCGTTCGAGAAGAAAGCGGAAAGACAAAAGGATACGAGAAAGACGAAAATTCTCATAGCCATAAAGGTAAGTCAGAAATTGAAAAAAATATGTTAATTTACACAGATTAAGTACGACTAAACCTAGTTAAAATGACGAAAATCACAATTATCGGTAGTTCAAACACCGACATGGTGATCAAATCTGGTCATTTGCCCTCACCGGGAGAAACCGTTTTGGGTGGGGACTTCTTTATGAATCCGGGGGGTAAAGGGGCAAATCAGGCAGTGGCTGCGGCGCGACTGGGAGGCGAGGTACATTTTGTTTGCAAGGTGGGGAAAGATGTATTTGGGGAGACGGCCCTACAACAATTCAAAAACGAGGGAATTTACACGCGTTTCGTGACGCAGGATCCATTTGCGCCTTCAGGTGTAGCTTTAATTAATGTGGATGCCAAAGGAGAAAACTGCATCACCGTAGCCTCAGGTGCTAATAATTGCCTCTCGAAAGACGACATCGACGCTGCCTCCGAAATTTTCCAATCAGGAGATTTTGTTCTAATTCAATTGGAAACACCAGTTAAAACCGTGGTTTATGCTTCTGCTCTCGCCGCGAAAAAAGGACTTAAAGTCGTATTAAACCCGGCACCAGCGACTGATTTACCAGCTGAATTATTTCCTCATTTATATGCGATAACGCCTAACGAGACGGAGGCAGAAATCCTCACTGGTGTTGCTGTGATAGATCTACTTTCTGCCGAAAAAGCAGCGAATATATTATTAAACAAAGGCGTTCAACACGTGATCATTACCTTAGGCGCCGAAGGCGCCCTCTACAAAACAGCTTACGAAACGCAGCATGTTCCAGTCGCGAAAGTCGTGGCACAAGACACCACTGCCGCAGGCGATTGCTTCAATGGAGCTTTAGTAGTAGGATTGTCGGAAGGGATGGACTTCCCTGAAGCGATCAAATTTGCTTGTAAAGCAGCCTCCATATCAGTTACTCGCCTGGGAGCGCAAGCTTCCATGCCAAAACTAGAAGAACTATGAAGAAATTGATTCTATTCCTTCTTGTCAGTTTTTCACTAGCAGCACAGCACCGTCAAAAAGTGATTTTCGATTGTGACCTCGGCGATGATATTGACGATGCGTATGCACTCGGTTATTTGTTGACCTTACAGGATCGCTATGAGATTTTGGGAATCACCACTTGTTATGGAAGAACGGACGATCGAGCTGTCCTAGCCACTAAATTTCTGGCTGTGACAGGTGAAACTCACATTCCGGTGTATGTGGGCAAAAACACTTCGAATAGTTCAGAAAGAGCGAATTGGTATGCGGACCAGTTTTATTGGGCGAAGGGTTTTCCTTCTGTAAAAAAATCCATCAATGCCACCGAATTTATCCGTTCACAACTAAAAAAATATCCTGGAGAAGTCATCATTTTCTCCGTGGGACCTGTCACAAATTTAGCGCCATTAGCGACAGAATTGCAGAAAGCGAAAGCCATCTATGCGATGTTTGGGTCTTTCAAAATAGGCTATGATGGCAGCACGAAAATTGATGCTGAGTGGAACGTGACCTGTGATATTCCTTCCGCAAAAAGCTTCGTGCAGTCCGGGGCAAACATCATTTATGCGGGACTAGATGTGACAGCGATGGTCAAGTTATCGGCGGAAAATCGATTGAAATTATTGATGCGCCAGTCGCCTTTGACGAGTGCGATGCAGGGATTGTATGTGTTGTGGGGACAAGAGACTCCTACCCTTTTTGACCCCGTAGCTATCGGAATGGAGGCCCATCCGGAATTATTCACCACTGAGAAAGTACACGTCTTTGTGGACGAAAAAGGTTTCACCCGAATCGATCCATCGAAACCTGCGAATGCCACGATAGGCACGAGCATTAAGCATCCTGAATTCATCCAAAAACTGATGCACAACTACGTGTATCAAAACCTAAACTAATGAAAAAAATACTCTTCTTCTGTTTCATCGCGCTAGCCGCTCAAGCTCAGAATATCTCGATGAGCAAAGCGGTTTTGAAAGATAAAATCAAGGGTGGCTGGGCTGGCCAAACGATCGGTGTGACCTTTGGTGGACCTGTTGAATTCCGCTACAATGGCACGATGATCAATTCCTATCACCCTATTCCGTGGTACGATGGCTATCTAAAAAATACGATGATTAACAATCCTGGATTGTACGATGACTTGTACATGGATTTGACTTTCGTGGAAGTATTCGAAAAAGAGGGATTGAATGCACCGATCGAATCACATGCGAAGGCTTACGCGAAGGCGGGATATGCGCTTTGGCATGCGAATCAAGCTGGACGCTACAATATCCTAAACGGAATGATGCCCCCAGCGTCTGGATACTGGGAAAATAACCCGCATGCAGATTGTATTGATTACCAAATCGAGTGCGACTTCGCCGGCTTAATGTCACCCGGAATGCCGAATGCAGCCTCTAAAATCTCCGACAAAATCGGCCACATTATGAACTATGGCGATGGCTATTATGGAGGGGTGTATTTAGGGGCTTGTTATACTTTGGCATTCATCAACAATGATATCAACAAAGTGGTTTCTGAAGCATTAAAAACCATTCCAACGAACAGCCAATATTACAAATGCATAGCTGATGTCATTAAATGGCACAAACAATACCCGAACGACTGGACAAAAACGTGGTTAGAAGTCCAAAACAAATGGGCAAACGACATCGGTTGTCCAGACGGCGTTTTCGCTCCGTTTAACATCGATGCCACGGTGAATTCCGCTTATGTCGTGATGGGATTATTGTACGGGAATGGCGATTTCACGAAAACGCTAGAAATCTCCACTCGCTGTGGACAAGATGCAGACTGCAACCCATCCTCAGCTGGAGGGATTTTAGGCGCAATGATCGGCTACGACAAAATACCCGCTTATTGGAAATTAGGCTTGAAAGAGGCTGAAGACATTGACTTCAAATACACGTCTACGTCCTTAAACGATGTCTATGAAATCGGTTTCAAACACGCCTTACAAAACATTAAAAATAACGGCGGTTCAGTTTCTGAAAATGCTGTGAGCATTCCTTATTCAGCCCCCAAGGCCGTTGCATTCGAACAAAGCTTCGACCATTCTTTCCCTACGGAGAAAATCAACATTGGTAAAAACCTTGGCGACGAATACGACTTCGATTTCGAAGGAAACGGATTCGTGGTACGCGGCGAAACGGCAAAATGGGCGTCGCTAGATCCAGGCACTTTTGATCTAGAAGTATTTGTGGATGGCCAGCTTTTTGAGAAGATAAAACTACCGGTAGCATTCACTACTCGCCGCCATGAGATTACGTGGAAATATAAATTAGCGACGGGGAAACACCACGTAAAACTGAAAGTATTAAATAAAGTGGAGGGTTATGATTGCAAATTATTCGATGTGATCGTCTATGCTGAAAAGCCATTCACCGCTACTAATTCGAAATATTATCGTTTAGGCAACCTAAAATAAGCGCCATGTTTATCATCGAAAGTTATCCATCTGCTGTTTTATTATGCATCGTCACGATGCTTTGTTGGGGATCTTGGGCTAACACTCAAAAACTATCTTCCACCACGTGGCGATTCGAATTATTTTATTGGGACTACGCCATCGGGATCGTTTTAGCTTCTCTGATTCTAGCCTTCACCTTAGGTTCCAGCGGTACACAAGGCCGTGGGTTCTTAGCGGATTATGCACAAGCCAGCAGCGATAACCTGCAATCAGCCTTCATAGGAGGGGTTTTATTTAATGCTGCGAACATCCTTTTAGTCGCAGCGATCGGGATTGCTGGGATGTCGGTCGCTTTTCCGGTGGGTATCGGGATCGCCTTGGTTCTAGGGGTTTTAGTGAATTATTTAGCGGATCCGCAGGGGAATCCGTTCTTGATTTTTGGCGGGGTTGCCTTGATTGCGATTGCTATCCTCCTAAACGCGAGAGCCTATAAATCTATCTCTACTGCTTCTGCATCTAATAAAGGATTAGTCCTTTCTGTGCTGGCAGGTTGCTTAATGGGCTTATTTTATAAATATGTGGCCGCTTCGATGGCGGTTAATTTTGCAGCACCTGAAGTAGGCAAATTAACGCCATATACTGCCTTAGTTGTTTTTGCGGTGGGCATATTTGTGAGTTCTTTCGTCTTTAATACCTTCCAAATGAAGAAGCCTTTTTCCGGTGCTCCTCTGAATTTAGCGCATTATCTTTTGGGCTCTGTAAAAGACCATTCAGTTGGGATTTTAGGTGGTGCCATCTGGTTTATAGGAATGGCACTTTCCATTCTGGCATCAGAAAAAGCAGGCGCTGCGGTTTCCTATGGCTTAGGCCAGGGAGCAACTGTGGTGGCAGCGGTTTGGGGGATTTATATTTGGAAGGAATTCAAGAATGCCTCCACTGAAACGCATAAGCTGCTGAACATTATGCTGCTGCTTTATGTGGTTGGCTTGGGATTATTGATCGGATCGAAGTAGTTATTTCACCCGCAAAGGCAAAAATTCCCCATTGGTAACGGCCACCGGATTTTGGGAAACCGTATAGTATTTATTTTTACTCGCGTTATAGAATTGAACTTGAGCTCTATGGGAATCGGATAGCAGGTATTTTACAAAAAACCGAACTGGGGCACCCGCTGAGCCTAATTTCGAATTCAAAACAGCTCCAAAACGACCCATTCCACCCTCCATTACACTTTGCTTTTTCCCAAATAAGTTAACAAAGGAAGTGGAAGTTGTCGTGAGTGCCCCAAATGTATTCAATGCGGCATCCACAGAGGAACCATCACTCGTAGAAATGGTCAACATTTTATTATTTGTAAACCCTCCTAACGTAGTAAAGCTTAGGTTATGGGCCGTATTTCCTAAGGTGATGATCGTATTTTCATAAATATGAAAAGCATAATAAGTCGCCGTTAATCCCCCATCGTGGAAATTTCCACCTGAAAAATAGAGATTACTATAGCTCGGAATTGCCGTCGCAGACCCAGCCTGCAAGGTCCCACTATACAAAAACAAATCGGCTATTTGGTTAGCGGCACTTAGTTGTAATGTGCCCGTACCTAATTTGGAAAAATTACCTCCTTTCATTAGCTGCTTAATCCCATCATTCACGCCATTACCCGTCGTAATCACCTTATTATTCGTGGTAAATGTCAAATTTCCACCTGTTCTACCTAAAGAAGTCAAGGTATTATTCACGGTTATACCACCTCCCCCCGTTAACGCAATGGTACCCCCTCTACCTGAATATAAGGACGCACTATTTGTACTCTCAGCACCACTCGCATCAATAGCTGCATTCACGTAGACAGAGCCCGCGGACGAATTCAAATTTATACTCCCCCCATCCGTCAACGGAATTGTCGAACTGGTTGAAACAGGAATGTTCGTACTGATGGCCGCATTCACATACATATTCCCTGCCGTATTTATGTACAAGGTTAAATTCCCCCTATCGCCATACCCCGCGCTTGCATAACGAAGCGAAATAGGTGCTAGAATGTTCACGTCTGAATTTCCATTTATCACTAAAAATTTGTTGTAATTAGGTCCATGCGAATTCCAGGTTTCGATGGGTGCATTTACATTAATGAGACCAGATTGAGTACAAGAAACACATGCCGTATTGATGGTGGCCTGACTGTAATTAGTTCCTAAAATCAAGTTTAAATCGGACACATTAATATTCGCGTGATTCCCCGATGGGGTAAATACATAAGTCGTATTCGTGGCATTACTCGTCAGCGAAGGAGACCACGTTCCGTTGATGGTGGGTCCAGTGGTAAAACGAAGGTTCGCATACCCACTGACTGCTGTCGCATTAGGAACGATCTCGCCCGTATTCAATTGAATGGCATTCGAGCCACTGAATCGAAGTTGTTCTAATTCGGTTTGACCTAGAACGAGACTGTTTTCTACGTAAATTTTGCCATCGGTTCCACTGCTGCCCGCCGTTCCTTGCCAGCCTGTGATGCGTAAAGTTCGGAAATCCCAGGTGTTTTTTGGCCCAAAACGAATGGCGTGTGGTCCTGATCCTAATTCGATTGAAGATCCTTCGGATAAAATCGAAATCGTACCCAATGTCTCCGAAAAACCTCCCGTACTTAGCTTCCCACCGTTAAAATAGAGGTTTGCCGCATTAGCAATTACTTCCGAAGCCCCTAATTCAATCGTCCCCACACTCAGTACCGTAGCTCCAGAATAGGAATTAACGCTATTCAAAGTCAGCTTACCAGAACCGTCCTTTATCAAACTAGTGGCTATATTCAATGCAACAGGACTAATACCCCAAGTATAGGCCAAACTCCCCGTACCACTCAATCCCCCATTTAAAACCACATTTCCTGATCCTCCCACTAACAAAGCGAGTGCACTGGCATTCAATGCACCAGTAATAGTCAGGTTACTTGCTAATTCTGGGTTAATTCGAACATTACTCGTCGTCAAATTAATGGCGGAATTATACACATTATTCCCGTTCACACTTCGCAATGCCCCTGTATTAGAGAGCCCAGTACCGCTTAAGGTTAACGGATTAGAAACCGATATTCCTCCATCTAACACCAAGCTCGTATTAATCCCAATAGTCACGGCACCCGTACCTAAACTAGTATTATTTCGAATCGTCAAAATACCCTCTGTTACCGTGGTGGTTCCACTATAGTTATTTGCGGAAGCTAAGGTTAATGCGCCCATACTCGTCGACAGACTCCCCGTTCCTAAAGTCAATGTGCCGCTGATCGTCAAAGAACCTAGTCCTGTCGCTGCTAAAGATATATTCGTTCCTGTAACAGTTTGTGTGAGACTCAGGTTACCTGAAATAGAGTTGATGGTGGTGCTTTGGGAAATAGTGATAGGCCCTCCCCAACTATTATTTCCGCTCTCATTAGAGAGCGAAACCGTTCCTTTATTTAAGGCTAATTCCTCTGAACCTACGTTGATATTATTATACAAAGCTAATTTCCCTGAACCTCTGACGATGGTTCCTACACTTGTGCTGCCTAAGGAAGCAGCATTGTAGATGGCTAAGGTCCCTGCATAAATAGTGGTTACCCCGGTATAGGTGTTAGCTGTGCTGTGGGTGGCATTTCCTAGGGAGGATGTTTCTCCGTATTTGGCCAAAGACAAAACTCCCAACCCATCCTCAATCAAACCCGTATACGCTGTATTCAAATTACTCGAACCTATGGTTAGCGTCACCGCTCCCGCCACACTACTCGTAATTTTACCAATACCATTTAAACTTGCAATCGAACCGATCGATTCCGAAACTCCATTCAAATCCAACGTCGTGTTTGTCCCCGTGAAAGTTAGCGTATTATAGTCAGGCAAGGCGGTGCCTCCCTTTAACTGCAATGTTCCATCGATAATCTCAGAAGAGGAAACTCCATTATTCGTACCTGAAAGTAAAAGCGTTCCTGTTCCACTTTTTGTGAAAGCTCCACCAATTATCTGTCCCGTGATCCCATCATTTTCGCCCCCTACAGTCACCGTAGAATTGCCATCAAAAATGGTAATAAGCCCAGCGTTATATAAACGACCCGTAGAAGTTAAAGTACTTAAAACACTTACGCCGTTTGCGCCTTTAATTGTAATGGATCCTCCACTCCCTGAATAGGTCCCTAATGTTGTATTCGTCGTGCCGCTGCAATTAATAGGCTGAGTTACTTTGACCGAACCAGCCGTTGAATTCAATGTCACAGATCCGCCTTCAGTTGCATTTATATATGCAGTGGCTGTTGTAGGATTAGTCATGGTGATCGCCCCCGTAACGGTAATATTACCCGCGGCATTAATCACTAATTTCAAAGATCCTAAATTGTTATCAGATGATATCGTACTACGCATTGAAATCGAATTAGCGATGTTCACATCAGAGCCCGCATTCATTGTAAGCGTACGACTACTCGCAGGCCCATTTTGATTAGACGTGCTAAAAGCGACGCTTAAGTCGATTTGTCCCGCTTGGGTGCAAGATGCACAGGCTGTGTTGATAATGACATGGCTATTTTTTACTCGCAATAAATCGTCTAATTCCGTTTTGCTGACGGTTGCATTGTCTGCATTTGGGGTGAAGGTATAGGTCGATTGAGTCGTGTTAGAGGATAGTAGAGGCGACCAGGTTCCTCCACTCGTAGCTCCTGAAACGATGGAGAGATTGCTGTTTTGGGCATTCAATTGAAGCGTTATAAATGCTAAAAGGAGGAATAGTTTCTTCATCCTAGTAGGTATAAACGAATTGAACGCGATCTCCTACTGCTATTAAGTAGGTGCCATTTTTTGCATTAATATAGGCCAAAAAAGGGGTAGGCACTGTCGCGTCTGTCGCAAAAGAACTGGATGTCTTGTATACATAGGCATTTTGACTGATCAAAATCCCATTTATGTACATCTTCAGCCTAGACGTCGAATGAGGGGCTTGGGTCAAGGTAAAATTGGTTTGGCCAGCTGTCGTCGTCGTCATCGTTCCAGCAGAACCATTCGAAGCCGTCTCATCAAAACCATCCTTCAATACACTCGTCCAGCTCGCTACACCCGCCGAAGTTAAGCTCAATATCTGACCCGTGGCACCCGGGCTGGATGGAAATGTCGTTCCACCAAGCGTTAAGGTTCCGGATAAACTTGAATTCACAAAGGTCTTATTCGTTAAGGTTTCGGTTCCAGCTAAGGTTGCTAAAGTTCCTGAAGTGGGCAAGCTTAACGTCGTAGAGCCTGTGGTGATAATCGTGGTGGAATAATTGCCAGAGGTGATTAAATCGCCTCCCAAAGTAATCGTTTTATTTCCGTTGTTTACGCCAGTTCCACCGTATGTCGGGGAAATGATTCCTGATAAAGCGCTACTTCCATCGAAGGTGAATCCGAAGATATTTCTCGGGGTGGCAAGGGTGCTGGCGGTGTTTGCTGTTAAAGCGGTTGTTGCGGTCTCAGCGGTCGCGGCAGTCTCAGCTGTCGTAGCAAAAGTTGCGGAAATAGCCGAAGTAGCGCTGTTTGCAGTCAAGGCAGTCGTAGCTGACGTAGCCGTAATGGCGGTCAAAGCGGCTGTAGCGGTACTCGCATTTCCCGTTAGATCTCCTACAAAATTCGTGGCGCTGATTTTGCTAAACCCAGTCATACTGGTATAAATCCCACCTAAAACGGTAGTGGTAGATCCTAACGTTAGTTGATGGTTCGCTAATTGGCCATTTGTGATGCTGGCAGTAGAGGAAAGATTAGCGGTTGTTAAACCAGTGGCTTGGATCGTATTTGCTGTAATTGAAATACCTGAGCCAGAAGTTAATGGGGCTTGATAATCGACCCCAGAAACGAGGGGTACTTGCAAATCTATCCCCGGCCTTAAGGGACTTTGATAATCCACCCCCGCTACTAACGGAGCCTGCACATCTAAACCGATACGTAAACCTAGATTTGATCTAGCCTCTGCTGCGTTTATCCCCCCTGTTCCACCGTTTTCAATCGAAATAATCCCTGTTAAGGCTGCAGCTTCTAGAGGAAGAGTTATATTGGATGATCCGTCAAAAGGAACTCCGTTGATCGTGCGAGGTGTTTCTAAAGCCGTGGCTTTTGCTGCTAAGTTTGCTGCACTCGCCTGGTTTGATTGACTGGTATTTGCTGTGCGATTATCTACATAGTCTTTTACCGCCTTTACTGTAGGATATTTTAAACTGGACGCAGAGTCCGTTAGAATAGAAATGGACTTGTTTATGAGGGATTCTTTTGTATTTAATTCTGCCAAAACCAAACCAGACACTGGCTTATCCGCATCCGCTGTATTGTCTACTTTCCCTAATCCTAAATTCTCGCGACCGGCCTTCGCTGAAACCGCACCTGTTCCTCCCGAAGTAAGCGGCAAAGTACCACTTAATTTAGCTGCCTCTTGGGCAAAAAAAGCATAGGGCAAAAAACTAAGCGCTTGATTTGTTACTTCAGTATACTGAACTCCTTCATTAAAACTCACGTCGGTTTTTAAACGATTCACAGGTCCAGACCAAACAATCGATCCAAAAGTCCCCGTTCTTCCCGTAATTTCACCTTGACCAATTTCTAAATTTATAAGTCCATACGCATCGGTCTTCGTCTTATGCAACTCCTCAAAAAGCAAAGTCGCTCCCGCATAGATTCCAAACTTGACCCATACCTCCTTTTTCAAATACAACTGCGCCTGAATGGTACCCCCCGGCGTTTGAATAGCGGAAGTGTCGACGATAATCGCCTGGTAATTAATTGTCTTGAGAGGATTTTGCGCGTGTGCAGAATAGAAACAACACAGCAGCGCTGTGAGTATGAAATAATTTTTCATAAGCAATCTTTAAAGAGAACAGATTGCTTATTAGTGGTTAAGAAGCAATAAGAATATAAATTGATGGTAATTTGTTGAGCACAAAGGTAGTAGGAATTTGCGCAGTGCAAAGAAAGTGGCGTAAATTAAAAAAGCCTTCCCAAAGGAAGGCTTTTTTAGACGCTTGAATTGTACTTGGGATGGGAATCGAACCCACACGAGCGTTACGGCTCACGGGATTTTAAGTCCCGCGTGTCTACCAGTTCCACCACCCAAGCGTCCTGATAAAACTAAAAGCACCGATGGTGCTTTTTCGTTTCGAGCGAAAGACGGGGTTCGAACCCGCGACCTCGACCTTGGCAAGGTCGCGCTCTACCAGCTGAGCTACTTTCGCGTTTTGTGGATGCAAAAATAAGCCTACCTATTGAATTATGCAAGTCGAAATCAAATTTTAGTAAAAATATTCTCTAAATTTATGCTTTCGAAAAAAATATGAGCATCAACAAACTCGACCAAACTGATCACAAATTATTGGAGATTCTTCAGCAGAATGCGAAGATCACAAACGCCCAATTGTCTAAGGAAATCGGTCTTTCGCCGGCACCTACTTTGGAACGCGTAAAGAAACTAGAAACGTTAGGAATTATCCAAAGCTATCACGCTCAGGTGGATAGAGAAAAAGTAGGCTTAGGTGTGAGCACGTTTGTGACTGTAACGTTAACCGGGCACAAGAAGCAAGTGACCGAGTCTTTCGTCAAACAAATCAACCAAATTCCAGAGGTAATCGAGTGCCATCACGTGACAGGTTCTGGCGATTTTATGTTGAAAATTATTTCGAAAGATATTTCGTCTTACCAGAAATTAATGCTCGAAAAAATCAATGAAATCGAAGAAGTGGCAGCTACATCGACTATGGTGATTCTTTCTTCGTTCAAAGAAAGTAAGGTATTGCCTATTCCTTGATAATTTATAATCGATGCATAAACTGCGGGATCATTCGGTTTTTCCAAGCCGTAAACGTCCCTGCTTGAATTTCCTTGCGAGCCTCACCTACCATCCACAGATAGAAACGTAGATTGCACACACTCGCAATCATCGCACCCAGCATCTCCTCGCAACGCACGAGATGACGCAAATAGGACTTGGTATATTGACCGTGAACATCGTTCACAAAATGTGGATCAATGACCGAAAAGTCCGACTCCCATTTCTTGTTCTTGATATTAATTATCCCCTGAGTAGTAAAAATCATTCCATTGCGCGCATTTCGCGTAGGCATTACGCAATCGAACATATCTATTCCGAGCGCTATTCCTTCCAAAATATTGGCTGGTGTCCCCACTCCCATCAGGTAGCGCGGCTTGTCTTTGGGTAAAATATCTGTCACCTCATCCGCCATCGCATACATATCTTCTACGGGTTCTCCCACGGATAAACCGCCTATAGCATTACCAAAAGCACCTTTGGAAGCAATATATTCCGCTGAAACCTTCCGCAAATCGGAATAAACACTTCCTTGAACGATAGGGAATAGCGTCTGATTATAACCGTATTTAGGATCTGTTTCATTAAAACGTGTGATACACCGATCTAGCCAGCGGTGCGTCATATCCATCGATTTGCGTGCATATTCGTAGGTACAAGGATACGGTGTACATTCGTCAAAAGCCATGATAATATCCGCCCCGATTGTGCGCTGAATATCCATCACCCCTTCTGGAGTAAAATAGTGAATACTTCCGTCGATATGTGATTTGAATTTGACTCCTTCTTCCTGAATTTTTCTCCCGGTTCCTGCCAAAGAATACACTTGATACCCTCCCGAGTCTGTCAAAATAGGTCCTTGCCAGCCATTGAATTTATGTAATCCTCCCGCCCTTTCAATCACCTCTAAACCCGGACGCAGGTACAGGTGGTAGGTGTTTCCGAGAATGATTTGGGATTTAATCGGGTCGGTTAATTCTGAAATATGAACGCCTTTCACCGTTCCCGCCGTGCCTACAGGCATGAAAATGGGCGTTTGAATCGTCCCGTGATCTGTCTGTATTTCTCCTGCGCGCGCTTTCGAGCTAGGATCCGTGTGGCTAATTGAGAATTTCATGCAACAAAGGTACAAAAGAATTTTCTTGTCAGCGAGGTAGTCGCTGCTGCGCAGCTTAGTCGCGACTTTGTCGCTTAGTCGTCCTGCGGACTTAGTCAACAGGTCGTCACTGCGTGACTTAGTCGCCTACGGCTTAGTCGCGACGCTGTCGCTTAGTCGTCCTAAGGACTCAGTCAACACATTTCATAAGAAGTTGCGAAGCAACAACCTACTTTATTCTTTGTGCTTTGTGCTTTGAGCATTATGAAAGTAAATTAAAGCTTTCGCTTTAATTTACTTTCATAATGCCATTCATAATCCTCCAGTGCCCCGGAAACGTACACAAGAATGGATAATTACCTGGAACTGTTGGTGCTTTGAAGACCACTTTCACACGGCCATCGGATTCCACTAATGGTGTGTAAGCTAACACTTCTGGCATCACAGGGATGTAGTTTTTCGCTGCGCCATCGGCTGCGGTGATCATTTTGTCTGCGGCTAAACCGATTTTTTCTTGGCTACCTAAAGTGCCTAAAACCCAGTTGTGTTGCATCGCATCGACGTTTTCGAAGATCAATTCAACTGTCGCACCAGCTGGTACGGTGAATTCGGCTGGGCTGTATTTCATCGCCTCTTTGATCGTCATAATCGTGCGTTTCACGACTACCCCTTTCACTTCAGCTGAAGGTATTTCTACTTTCCAAAGTCCCGCCAAGCGCTCATATGCCTCCACATCTTGCGGACGTAATTGCTTGCCTAAGCCTTTAATGAAATTTACATTATCAGCTGATAAATCGGCTGCGCGTTTCGCATTCCAAGTTGCAGAAGCCCCTTTTAAAGCGGCTCCCATCGTAGGGCTAGCCACTTGTTTGATCGAGCGTAATAAAGCAACGATATCGTTAGCGGAGTCATCTGAGGTCATACCGCGGAACGATTTCTCCACGATATAGGAGCCTAAATCAGCTGGCAATGAAACCACGATCGGCTGTCTGAACGTATTGTTATTGCGATTTGATTCGCCTAAAACCGCTTTAGTGTCTAGGTTGATTTCCATCACATAGTTACCCGCTTCGTCAGCTGTCCAACCTAGGTTACCTGTCCAAGGGCCGTTGTTATTTTTCACCACTGAAACGGTTTCGCCTGGAGCTGCACCATCTGTGAACGTGTAAGATTCCAAATCGGTACGACGACCCATACCTTCGATTTTGACGGTTAGAGGAAGTGGAGTGCCTTTTGGTAGGGCCTTGTCCCCTCTGTTTTTCACGCGGATCATGAAGCTAGCGCCTTCACGTAAACGGAAGTTGCCGCCTTTGATTTGGACTTCTTCCACGACTAAGTCTAGGCCTGATTCGGTGCCAGTAGTAGATGGATTTTTTGCCTCTTTCGCTAATTTCTCCGCAACTACCGCGCCTGATTGCGCACCTTGCTTTGCGATGAATGCGGCTCGACGTGCAGGGCCACCAGCCATCACGTAGGCTGCTAAAGCATCTGGGATCCAGCGGTCAGTGGTTTTTTGAGATAAAGCGATTTTACGCGCCATTGCCGCTTCTACGGCTGGCGATGACGGGCTTTCGATTAAGGCTAAGATGGAATGTAAAACGACTAGAGAATCTTTGTCGTTGAGCATTTTTTGGTCCAAAATCAATTTCGCCGAAGCCGCCGTACGAGGCAAAACTTGCACCGCTTGCTTGCGCACCGCTGCTGAAGAATGCTTCATTGCACGTGCTAGAACTTCCATTGGCAATACGCCTAAACCTTCTAGGGTACGTAGCGCGTGAATAGCACCGGGAGCGAGACCGATTTCATCGGTTTTGGCAGAACCTATTAAGGCTACTAATGCCGGAACCACATCCTTATTTCCGCGTTCCACTAACAAGCGCTGTGCATTCAGACGCCAGAACAAGTTTGAATTACTTAAAGCTGCGATACATTCCGCCGGCGTCTTCAATGAAACCGGTGTATAGGCAGGAGCCTTGTTATAACCCACGCGGTAGATACGACCGTGGGTAAAATCACGTAAATCCGTATCGTAGGCATTTCCGCCACCGTTCTTAAATCCTTGCGGTGTCGGGTTGTGCTGGATGATGTACGAATACCAGTCCGCCACCCAAACAGCCCCATCCGGACCAACTTGGGCAAACACCGGAGATACCCATTCGTCAGCTCCTGCAAGGAAGTTGAAGGCCTCTTTATCATTGAAATCAGAACCTGTAGGCACTTGGCGATTTTGGTGAATCACGTGACCGGTAGGCTCCGAAACGAAGGCAATCTGGTTCCAATACTCTTTCGGGAAGGAACGTGCGGAATAGAAATTATGTCCAGCCGCTGCGGTAAATCCGCCAAAAACATCCACCTGACGCACCTTCTTCGTGATCGTCCGCATGTCTTTGTGCGTATCCGTATTTTTAGAACCATTTAAGGTCATAGGTGCATTCCAAATATTCCGATGCGGAATGGCCATATACCAGCCGTGCGCGTTATTCGCAGTTGAACCGAACACATCACCCGCCTCGTTGAAGTCAAAACCCCAGGTATTATTCGAGGTCGTCGTCATGTGCTCCATCTTCGAACCATCCGGCTTAAAGCGGAAGAATGCCTGTGCAAATTGAAGCGAATCTGCTCCCACTTTACCCTTGTATCCTGAATAACCTACACTACCCCAGATCCAGTTATCGAATCCATAATGCAAATTCGAAGGACCCGCGTGCGTATCACCTGTCCCAAAACCAGTGAACAAAATCTTCTTCTCATCCGCCACATCGTCGCCATTGGTGTCTTTCAACAAGATCATGTGCGGCGCCTGCGAAATGATTAAACCGCCGTTCGCGAAAACCATACCTGTAGGAATGCTCAAGCCGTCTGCCCATTTTGTAAACTTATCAGCTTTACCATCGTTATTCGTGTCTTCACACAACAAGATATAGTCGCTGCCGCCTGTTTCTTTACGCTCGTTTGGATAGTCTTTGGTGATCAACACATATAAACGTCCGCGCTCATCCCAAGCCATCGCGATGGGGTGCATCACGTTCGGTTCTGAAGCAAAAACCTGCAAATTAAAGTCCACGGGCACTTGAATAAACTTCACCGATTCCTCCGGACTTAAGGGCAATTGCTGCAATTGAGCGCCCGCACGTTTCTCGTAGTTAGGCAATTTCGCCTCGCGGTATTTCAATACCGGAATATTTAATGCCTCTAGTAAAGCCCTTTTTTCAGCCCCTACCGCGTGTAAAATCCCTTGGGTTACTAGATCCTGAAATCCTTCCGTTTCCCAGGTGCGCTCGTCATGGCCATAAGCCGTATAGAATACGTTTCCTTTTCCATAAGTTCTGGTCCAGGTGTAGGGCTCAGTAGTCGCACCCGGTTTGTCTTTCGCTTGTTCTGGGCCTATAATTCTAGATTGCCAAATCTGGTTATCCGGCTGTAATTGACTGTGCAAATACGTCTCGTCTACTGTCTTAATCTTCACGAAAGTATTCGCCTCGTTTTTCACGCGGATCGAATCCATCCCATGACGCCAAAACTGCCCACCCACCATCTTCACAAATTCTTTCGAATTGCGGAAGTTGAACGAAGCACAGTGAATGGCCACTAAACCGTGACCCGAAGCCACATAGTTTAACAAGGCTTTTTCCTGAGGTGCCGCGATCGAATCGTGGTTTGCATAGATCACTAAGGCATCGAATTTATTCAAATATGCCTCATTCAAATCCTTCAAGGATTCCGTGTAGGTGATATTCATCCCCTTGATTCCCACCGCGGATTGCAGCGCTGGATAGCGGTCGAATGGCTTGTGGTGGCCTTTATCACCTAAAAACAATAATTCTAACCGTCTGCCAGGTGCGGCAGAAACCGAGAATTGAAACAAGAGTGCCGCAGCAAATAAGAGAAAACGCATCGTCTAGAATTTAGGTATTTCAATAATTTTTCCGCCTTGCAGCGCTGATTCGTGAGCTAAAATCCCCACCGAAGTCCAGTTTGCGGATTGAGGTGCATTCGGGAATGGATCGCGATCTGCTGCCAATGCTTGTAAAAATTCATTTACTAAGTGTGGGTGTGAACCCCCGTGGCCTCCGCCTTGTGTAAAGGAAAGGTGGGTGTTTTCGTCTTCGTCATAAACGCCTTTCGTCGTGAAGCGTTGGATTTCTTCCGGTAAATAGTGGGCGAAATCAGGTGTAGGAACTTTAGAAGGAATCTCAGGCTCCGGTTTTTTAGCGGTATGCACCACTAATTCTTCGCCTTCAATTAAAGGCCATTCCACCGATTTCTTCGATCCATAGACCTCAAAACTCTCGCGGTATTGACGTGCCACATCGAAAAGCGAACGGTACACCATCGCGCTCAGATCCGAATCACGGAATTTAATGTGCGCTGACTCTACCGCAAATGGGGAGTTATAATGTTGGATTAATTCTTCGCGAATCGTTCCCGATCCGAAGCAAGAAACATATTCCGCCTCTAAACGCAACAATCCAGCCACCGGACCTACGCAGTGTGTCGCATAGTGCATGGGAGGCAATCCAGGCCAATAATCCGGCCATCCGTCCATATCTTGTTGATGGGATGCTTTCAAGAATTGAATCTTACCCAGCTCCCCTTTTTCATATAATTCCTTGATGTACAAGAACTCGCGGGCATAGACCACCGTCTCCATCATCATGTATTTCTTGCCCATGCGCTTGCTCGCCTCCACGATCGCCTTGCATTCTTCCACGGTCGTCGCCATAGGCACCGTACAAGCCACGTGTTTCCCTGCATTCAGCGCTTTTAGCGTCTGTTCCGCGTGCAAGTGAATAGGTGAATTGATGTGAACGACATCTACATTCGGGTCCTGGATAAGCTTCTCAAAATCAGTGTAGCGCGTCTCGATCCCATAAGCATCACCGATTGAGTTGAGTTTGTCTTCATTTCTTTGGCAAATCGCATACATATTTGCCAAAGGGTGTTTCAAATAAATCGGAATAAACTCAGCACCAAAGCCCAGTCCAACAATCGCAACGTTATATTTTTTCATAGTTTAATAGATTTCAACATTCAGTAGACAGTCCGGAGGAAAAGAGTCCGCAGGTCACAAGAACGACTAAATATAAAAGAAAAATTTGGGTAAATCTACCCGGCTATCCTGATTCGGAGTATAGAGTATAAAGAATAAAGCACAAAGCATAAAGATGGTTTCGCTTCGCGACGAATAGATAAAATATTTCACGAATTCATCCCTGGAGGGGATTCAGACTTTATTCTTTGTGCTTTATGCTTTATGCTTTTTTTCAAGGAAAGGATGCACCATCACCGTCAGCACCAACAGACTCGTCCCCCAATAGAAGGCGGGTTGCATGACTTCTTTTTGGCCAAAAATAAAAACGGCTAACAGAATCCCATAAACGGGTTCAAGTGTGATCACGAGATTGATCGAAAAGACAGAGAAAACTTTGTACAAATGGATGGTCTCTGTGTAGGCGTAAACGGTACAAACCACTGCTAAAATGCCGATCCAGAGCCAATCCAAGCCGATAGGGACGAATCCGGGTAATCCCCCTAAAAGCCCCGTTAACCAGACGGCGCCGGTAATTATTCCCGCAGATAGCATCTCATAGACCGTAATCATTTTAGGGTCGTGCGTGTGGGTATAATTTCCATTGATAACGGAGAAAAGGGCGCCAAAAAACCCAGCTCCAATACCCATCACCAAGCCAATCCACTGGCCGGGTTCGACGGAGAAAATGATACTTAAGGCAATCACTACCAAAATTCCCAGAAATACTTCAATCTTCGCGATGGGCTGCTTTTTCGCAATGGGCTCTAGAATGGAGGTCCAAAAAGTTTGAGTGGATAAACCCGCCAAGCACATGGCTACCGTCGAAACTTTCGCCGCCCCAAAAAACAAGAGCCAGTGCAAAGCAACGAAGGCCCCATTTAACAGCCAGATTTTAAGCACAGAGGAAGGAACCTGAAAAGATTTTTTTGCAGCAGCTAGCATCAACCCTAATCCTGCTGCTGCTATAACGCAGCGAAAAAAGACAACCGTTAGCGCATTCGCATTCGTCGCGTTGCCTAAAATAGCGGTAAATGCATACAAAATCACAATAAAATGAATTTTGAAATAATCGAGAAGCCGAGGAGCCTGTCTCATCTTTTAGCGCGGAATGGTATAATAAAGCCCCACTCCCACGGCAGAGAACACGATATTAGGCAGCCAAACTGCTAGCAAAGGAGGCATCCCACCGCCTTCTGCAATCCCCTTACTCATCATAAAGAAGAGGATATAAATAAATGCCAAACTAAAGCCCAAGGCAATTTGGAAACCCACGCCGCCACGGGCTTTTCTAGCCGAAACCAAAAAGCCGATGATCGTTAAAATCATAACCGAGAAGGGGTTCGCGAAACGAAGGTATTTTTCGATTTGAAAGACTTCTATGCCGTCTGCACCGCGTGATTCAACTAATTCAATGTGGCGATTTAGCTCTGGGAGGGTAAAGGTTTCGTGGAGTAAATGCTTGTTATCGAAGTCTTTGGGAAACAGATTTAGGGTCGTATCAATCAACTTTCCGAATTTCAGCGAGGTCGCACCTGCTGTACGAATACGATAGTCGTAAATCGACCATTTCTTTGAAGTAGAGTCCCAGGTGATACGGTCTGACATCAATTTTTGCTTAATTTCCGTTCCTATAATACGCTCTAAGGTGAATCTATACCCCGTATTTGATGTGTTATCGTAGGTCTCAATATAGGCATAGACATCTGGCGCTATCTTAATATGTACGTCACGTTTATCGAAATAATAGGTGTTATTTATATATTTATGCTCGAATGGAACGCGAATTTTATTCGCATTCGGAACAATCCATCCAATCACAAAAAAGGTTCCAACGGCTAGTATTCCAGAACCGATTAAATAAGGGCGCATCAAGCGGGTGAAACTTACCCCAGAACTTAAAATTGCAATAATTTCCGTTTTAGCAGCAAGATTTGCGGTGAAAAAAACGGTCGCAATAAAGACCATCAGTGGACTGATATAGGAGGCCCAATAAGGTATAAAATTCAAATAATAATCAAAAATAATTTCATTGATAGGAGCCTCTTTGCGAATAAAATCGTCAATTTTCTCCGTGTAGTCGATCACCATCACGATGAGTACGATGATGAAAACGGCGAAGACGTAGGTCTTCAGAAATTTCTTTAAAATGTAATAATCAAGAATTTTCATGCTTGGCAGCAGCGCTTGGATCGTATTTTAAACCAGAGAACCAATGTATAAATAATACACGAGCCGTCCTAAAATTAAAGGGCACTAAGATGAGCGAAATCGTCGTAATAGGCACGACATAGCCCATCGCTGGAGGATCATTAAAAAAATTAAAAACTAAAATACCCCCGACTAACATGATTCCTACAGAAAAAGCGTAAGAAATATACATGGCACCATAGAAAAATCCCGGCTCCACTTCATACCGAACGTCACATGAGGGGCAATGTTCGTGCATTTGAGCAAAATTGAATACATTCCACCACTTGTATTGAAACAGGCGACCTTCGTGGCAATGCGGACAACGCGCGTTCACTATGGCCATTAACTTGCTGGGATTTGACATAAAATAGGGTAATTGAAGCCCAAAGGTAAAGAAAATTAGACGATTAAACGTAACAAAGGTCACGATACGGCGTCTTTTCGTATCTTTGCTAAAATTAAACACACTCTTATGTATTCAACATTCGTTACCATTCACTCGATCTTGTTTCTAGTCGTGTTAGCACTAGGAATTTTATCTATCTACAAAGGTTTAACAGGCAAAGTATTTACGGAATCTGATCGTAAAGTAGGTTTGTTTTACATGATCTCATTGCACACCCAATTATTAATCGGTTTAGTTCTTTACCTAGCGCTTAGCCCGGTAACGACGGCTGCTTTTGCTGATTTTGGTGCTGCAATGAAAGATTCTGCGACACGCTTGATTTTAGTGGAGCACGTGACAGTCAATATCATTGCGATCGTTTTAGCGACGATTGTTAATGCCAAAAACAAGAAAGCCATTACCGATGCCGCTAAATTTAAAAACATGTGGTTATTAAACGGTTTAGGCCTGGTATTGATTTTAAGCCGTATTCCTTGGAGCCGCTTAGCTGCTTTATTTGCCTAAATAGTATTGAATGAATAAGTGCATTTTTTTAGATCGCGATGGCGTTCTAAATGTAGATCGCGTTGATTACGTGTACCATTTAGGACATTTTGTGATCCCCCCCGGCGTGAAAGAAGGCTTACAAGCTTTAAAGGACGCGGGGTATTTATTGATTGTCATTACGAACCAAAGTGGTATCGCAAAAGGCATTTACAAACGGGAAGACGTGTTTTTAATTCACGACGCTATCCAAGAAGGAACAGGTGTAAAATTAGATGATATCTATTTTTGCCCTTACCACGAAAACTTTGACAGTCATTCGCTGACGCGCAAACCTGGATCCTTGTTAATCGAGAAAGCCGCTGCGAAATACAACGTTGATATGGATGCCTCCTGGATGATCGGTGACCACGAACGAGATATTACCGCAGGAACTAGAGCAGGTTTACGGACCATTCGTTTAGCACCTGCCGGAACTGAAACCAAAGCCACGCATGTAGTGGACGATTTGTTAGCCGCATCAAAAATTATAGTAGTATGAAAAAAGTTTATCTAAGTGACGCAGGTCCTAAAGTTTCCCCAGCGATATACGGATTTTGGCGTTGGGAGAAGGAAGACAAGAAGATGGACGAGATTGTTCATTTCTGTCTTGATAAGGGCATCAACACTTTTGATCACTCAGATCGTTATGGAGAGTACTCGGCGGAGAAGACTTTTGGAGAGCTTTTGGCGAAAAAATCCATCCAGCGTTCTGACATCGTTTTGTTTTCCAAATGCGGAGTGAACATCCCGTCTGCCGCTAGACCCGATTTCCGTGTTACACACGTGAATACATCCGCAGCCCACATCACGGCATCGGCAGAAAACTCGCTTCGAAACTTACAAACAGATTATTTAGACGTCTTTTTACTCGATCAATTAGATCCATTATCAGACATCGAGGCGACAGCCTTAGCCTTAGAGAAATTAAAGAGTTCTGGAAAAGTGAAAAACATCGGTGTTTCGAACTTCTCGGTTTACCAACACCAATTATTGGTTTCCTTCCTAAACATTCCGATCGTTTCGAACCACATCGACTTGAACTTGTTAAACACGAGCGCATTAGATAATGGTATTGTAGATTACATCAAGCAAAAATACATGCGTCCGCTAGCGGTATCACCACTTGCTGGTGGTCGCATCGAACACGGGACAGACGAGCAAGCTTTAAAATTGCGTAAGAAATTAAATGAAATGGCGGCGAAGTACGATAGCAATATCGAGTCCGTTGCAGTGGCTTGGTTAATCAAATTGGGGGCCTTGCCTTTAATCGGAACCCTAGAGCAGAACCGTATTCAAAATATCGTGGATGCTTTTGCGATTGAGATGGATCACCAGGATTGGTATGAGCTATATAATACAACAAAACCGACGGTGTCGGTTTTAGATTAGAGATAAGAGAGTAGAGAGAGGAGAGTAGAGAGAATAGAGTAGAGAGTATAGATTTAAAGCATAGAGCATAAAGAATAAAGTTGGAATTAAAAAGAGGCTTCAGAAATGGAGCCTCTTTTTTATGGTTTACTTCCCTAAATGCTTTTGAATATGTTGGTAACTTTTTAATATTAATTCGGCCTCTGTGGTATATTTCTTACGCCAAATACACGCAGCAGGCAACAAAGGGGTGAAAGCCTCTACGACTAACCAGCCTTTGTAATTCATTTTATCCAAATGTGTAAACACATTATCCCAGTGAACTTGTCCTTCACCCAAGGTGGCACGAGTGCTTTCAGACAATTGAATATGCACCACCTCATCCGCAATCCGGACCATAGCTTCACCTGTATTGAATTCTTCAATGTGTGCATGAAATGTGTCAAACATGATCTTCACATTCGGATGATCAATCGCTTTCACCAAACTGTATAGTTGGTCTGCGGAACTCACCACATAATTTTCGAATCGATTCAAATACTCTAATCCTAAAATCACATTTTTTTCTTTGGCATGTTCCGCCACGGCTAACATACTTTCCTTCGACCAATCTAGTTCTTGTTGAGTCGGTGCCGCGCCCGAAAACACCGCTAATGCAGAATGAAAAGGTCCAGAAAGATAAGACGCGCCCAGATATGCGGTAATATCTACGGCTTTTTTAAGAAAATCGACTCCTTTTTGACGCACGGCCGGATCCGAAGAAATGGTGTTCATGTCCGCTCCTAAAAAAGTAACCGTGAAAACGGTTAATCCTAGGCGGTCTATTTCCGCTTTCCAAGGTTTCCAATAATCTTGGTCTACCACAAAAATGGGTACCTCTACGCCTTCATAACCCACTTCTTTTATGTAGGCTAAATGTTGAATAATGGATTCATTCATATCTGGCCCATAGACCAGCGTATTCATTGCAATCGGGTATTTCATTGTATCACCTATTTTGAATTGACCATTCCTCTATAAGGAACATTTATATCTAATTTTCCAGCCCATTTTTGTGGGACTTTCAGACCTAATTCCCAATGGACAGCATTGACTACAAGTCGTTGAAAAGATTCAACTGAAAAATCCTCTGGATGTCCCATGGTGGTAAAAAACACGCGCCCTTTGTATTGATTTTCCCAAGTCCATGCGATGGGTTGGTCTTCCGCTTTCTTATCGGGATTTACCGCTTTGCCCATTACTAGCCACTCGGTTCCTTTGGCTGGGTAATCAGGTAAAACGCGGTATAACCATGATCTGACATGAAATGTAGGATCTACACCCGTTAATATCGGGTGCTTTGCTTTTTCTGGAATGACTGTGGCATCGGTGCTAGCATTATGACCATAATGGGTATGCTGCGAAGGTCCACCCCATCCCGGTGGCGCTCCAAAAGCTCTTTCAGCAAAGCCATTATAAGCAACTAATGGATCTGTTTTCGGGTAATTAAACGCATGTGTGCTTGTCCTAAACCCCATGATCGGCTTCCCAGATTGTAAGTAGGCCTCTATGTGAGCTACTTGATCTGCAGGAAGGAGGCGCCAGCGAAGGAAAAATACAGCTAAATCTGCCTCCGCTAATATGTCTAAACCCGGTATGTCTTTTTCCGCATTTTGATCCGGAAATGATTTTAAGACTTTCGTCCGAAAACCGTATTGTTTTTCTAAAGCCGCGGCTAATAAAGGAAGCGTACTCTCACCTGAGTATTCATGGTCACCACAAACAAAAACCACCAAGGGCTTCTTCGCTTTTGCTGGGCCCTGTTCACGCGAAAAACTCGGTATAGATGCCAATAAAATAAATACGACTGTCAGACTAATATGAAGTAGTTTTTTCATGGTTACTTTTCGATAGGGTGTTCAGATAATAGCATATTGGCATTATACAAATCCTTTTTGTCCGCAATTTTAGCGCGCACTTCCTTGACTTTTTCTGGGTTGATAGGCGTTGCTTTATTGCCAAATGAATTTCGAATATAGGTAAGAACCGAGGCAATCTCTTTATCAGACATCAAGCCACCATAAGGGGTCATAGGAACTTGGCCGGCATATTTAACGCCATTCAATTCCATAGGCCCCATGATTCCTTTGAGCACTAATTTAATTAAACGATCCTGATTTCCTGTCACCCAAATAGAATTGGATAGAGGTGGAAAACCAGAGGAAGGAAGACCTTTTCCATTGGTTTGATGGCAGGTCGTACAATATCCTTCTTTTGTATACAATTTTTGGCCGGCGGTAAACAGTTCTAAATCTTTCCCTTTCAGCGAAGAGACAACAGCTGCTTCTTTATTTTTAACCACGTTCACACCGCTCGCATGAGCGACAGCTATTTCGTATGGTTTATCCATCCAAGGGTCTAGTGGATGTTTTTTTGCCAAAGCTAGAATGGGCATAGCCATTTGTTTCGGTAACCAAGAGGCAGCCACAAAAGCCTCCATACGAACACGCCCGTGTTTATCCTCCACCGCTTTTGCTAATAATGCCGCTTGGTCTTTCACTTGGTGGCCCGTGTAGCGCAAGACGCGAACGGCAGCCGCACGAACATGGAAATCTTTTGATTGCAAAAGTTGGTTGAGTAGTTTTTGGTCTACTTTATTCAATCCCCAAGAAACCCACAATGCCTCTAACACATGGTGCTCATAATCGGGATCCTTTTTATCTAGATTCGCAACCCAGGCTGTAATTTTAGGTAATACATCCGCTGCTTTGCGCCCGCGAAGTTCTCTGCGCACCCGGTAGCGCGTTCTGTATTCAGGCAATTTTAAATTATCAAGTAACTGATCGATAGATGCGCCATAAACTTTGGCAGGTGTCACTAAAGGCCTCGAAGGATACGTTACTCGGTACACCCGACCATGTGTATGGTCACGAAGTGGATCCCGCGCATTGTGCTGCATGTGTCCAATCAAAATATTGTGCCAGTCAATCACATAAAGTGAGCCATCAGGAGCAAATTCCATGTCAACAGGGCGGAAATTACGATCTTCGCCCACAATCAAATCTTGACGGTGCTTTGATTTGTAGCCGGTACCATCATCCGTTAATTGATGCTGTTTCATCCCTAAAAATCCGATGGTATTATTAATTAAAAAATCGCCTTGCACATTTTCAGGGAAATGACGGCTTGATACAAACTCTAAACCCGAGGTAGGTCGAACTAAATGCTTTTCTTCCACTAGGGTAAATGATTTGTGCCCTGTTTGTCCATAGCGATTTTTAGTAGACCCGGGCATCATCCAACGAACGTCTGGTCCTGAGGTTTCTGCAAAAAAGTTTTGGCCCCATTTATCAAATGCGATCCCCCAAGGATTAGGTATCGACAACTGAGCTACCCGCTCTAAATGATGCCTAGCAGGATTATACCGCATAAAACCCCCATTCGTTGCGCGAATAGTACCATAGGGAGTCTCTACATTCGTATGCAAAAAGACCCCTTCTCCCATGTAAATTGCGCCTGATTCGTCAGTGACAAATGCGGAGATTTCATGGTGCGTATCATGGTCGTCAAACCCACTTAAAATGACTTCCTTCGTATCCGCATGATCATCGCCATTCGTATCTTTCAATAAAACCAAATTTGTTCCTTGGCTTACAAAAACCCCAAATTCGGTGATTTCCATCCCAACCGGAACGTGTAAACCTTCCGCAAAAATCGTTTCCTTATCTGCTTTCCCATCCTGATTCGTGTCTTCCAGAATGATGATTTTATCGTTAGGTTTCGGATCCCCTGGCTTGTAGTGTGGATAGGAAGGCATACAAACTACCCAAAGTCGGCCCTTATTATCAAACGTCATTTGAACCGGTTTGGCCAAATTCGGGAATTCCTCTTCCGAAGCAAATAGCTCAATTTTATATCCTGGAGCCACTTTGATGGCATTCAACGCCTCCTTCCCATACAGGTATTTCAAGCTGCCGTTTTTATCCGGATTAAAATTCGTTTTTACAGGATCCAGCTTGCGCGTCTTCGCATCTGCAGCGGCCAGATCATACGGAAGCCCTTTAAGCGTTGCTTGGATCGCAGCTTCTCGATTATCCGTCATTTGACGAATTTTTTCGATCTCAGCAGGATAATTATCGGGTCCAAACGGATTGTAACGACGACCATACACGTGAACCCCATTGGGAATTTTAAAGTCGTTATGCCACATCCAATTCTTCTCTGCCACCGCTGCATACACCTCTGCTCTTTTAGATTCGATGGCAGTCGATTTCTTACCGAACACTTGATCCGCAAGTAATAGCGCTAATTTTTTGTACCCCGCCTCATTTAATTGAAAACCGTCGATGGTCAAATCCTCCGCTGATGCTGCATACCATTTTTTGGAGGCCTCAAACGCGTTAATGAATAAAACATTATTCTTCTCACACACCTCTTTCATCGCCTGAGCGTACAAAGTGATGTTCGCATTCTGAACAGTTCCGTTAGGTACATCTATTTTTGCGCTTAGATCTTCGAAAGCCGTAGGAGAAACAATAGCTAACTGTGGGGCAGAAACCCCATTGTATTTTTGTCCCAACGTGTGCTTAATGAAAGCCTCTAACTCAGCCTTATAATTTGCTATCGAAGCCTTGCCTTCATAGGATTCACTATATCCAAAAAACCCAATGACCACATCCGTTTTTAATCGGCTCATCCATTGGTCATGTGTGTCTAGGTGGCCTTCACTTTGGGAGGGATTCGCGAATTCCGATTGGAATTTTTCTGCTCCCGGAAAAGCCCAAGGCAACATTCGAGCTGAGTGTGGTCGAAATCCAGGCGTATCTCCACCGTCGCACATATTGCGAACCAGTAGATTAAAGGTAGGATAACGAAGATGTAATTCTGTTTCAAAATGATCATAATTGATCATGCGAGAGCCCAAATTTCCGCCTACTAATGCGATCCTTGTATTTTCTTCAATCGATAAAAAAGTAGGGGCTTTGGGCTGAAAAAAACTAATCGTAAAAACGGAGATGACAGTCAGAATCAATCCGATTTTTATTCTAGGAGCCATTTTGTATAATTTTTATAGGTAAATAGGTTTTTCAAAGTATAAACTAAGTAAAAAAATTAATTCGGCAAAGAAATATTCAATTCCAATGGATTCAGAATCTTCCACTTATGCCAAAATCCATTAAAAAAGGCTTCATTTCTGAAGCCTCTTTTTATTCCTACTTTATGCTTTATGCTCTATACTTTATGCTTTAAATAAGAGAGAGAAATTTTATGTTTCATTCGAAAATTATTGCGAAGCACAATTTTGAATGAAATGTAAAATTATCTCCTCCCTCCTGTACGTCTTCCTCTCTCTTTCCCCTTCGGAATCACCCTCCCACCCCTCGGAGCCTCTCTCTTACGAGAACGGTTGTTAGCGAATTTGCCTACTAGGCCAGAACGCATACCTACTAATTCTAAGTCAATCGTGCGTTTTGCTAAGTTCGTGTCGCGGACTTTCACTTGAACTTTATCTCCAAAAGTGAAGACACGTCCATTTGATTTACCCACGATGCGGTAATTGTTTTTATCCAAATCATAGAAGTCGTCATTCAAGTCGACCATCCTAACAAGGCCTTCGCAAGACGTATCTCCTATTTCGACGAAGATTCCGAATTCGGTTACTCCGGTGATGATACCATCGAAAACCTGTGGCTCGTGCAAGCTCATGTATTCCACTTGCTTGTATTTGATGGAAGCTCTTTCTGCATCAGAAGCAAGTTTTTCGCGGTCTGAGCTGTGCTTACATTGGATTTCTAAAGGTGCGCGTTCTGCCGGAGTGCCTCCGTCTAAATAATGTTGTAACAGACGATGCGTCATGACGTCTGGGTAACGGCGAATCGGGCTGGTGAAGTGCGAATAGAACGGGAATGCCAAGCCGAAGTGACCTACAGGATCGGTGCTATAGCGGGCTTTGGACATCGTACGAACCGCTAAACTCTGCAAAACGTGCTCCTCTCCTTTTCCTTCGATGTTTTCCATCAAAGCGTTGAACGACTTGCTGACGTGCTGTGGATCGGTGGTAACTTGGTAGCCAAATTTCTTCGCGAACGAAGAGAATACTTGCAATTTCTCTGGGTCTGGTGCTTCGTGGATACGGTACACCATCGTGTTGCGCGGCTCGTCTTTTTTCTTGTTGAAGACGAATTCGGCCACTTTTTTGTTGGCCAAAAGCATAAACTCCTCAATCAACTTATGTGCATCCTTGCGAATGCGAGGGTATACCCCGATTGGCTTCCCGTCTTCGTCTAGTTCGAAGCGAACTTCGGCTGTTTCAAAGTTAACAGAACCGTGCTCGAAACGTCTGTTGCGATAGCTTTTCGCGATACGATTCAATTCCCGTATTACCGGAACATAGGCATCATCCGAATCATTTTCGATTAATTCCTGGGCCTGCTCATAAGCAAAACGGCGATCCGAATGAATGACCGTACGTCCAAACCACTCTTTCACAATCGTGTCATTCGCGTCTAGTTCGAAAACAGCAGAGAAGGTTAATTTATCTTCATTAGGACGAAGAGAACAAAGTCCGTTTGATAGCTTTTCTGGCAACATCGGAACGACGCGGTCTACTAGGTAAACCGAAGTGGCACGTTTGTAAGCTTCAATGTCTAATACACTACCAGGTTTCACATAGTGAGAAACGTCGGCGATGTGGACACCGATTTCGGTGTTGCCGTTCTTTAGTTTTTGGTAAGAAATGGCATCGTCAAAATCCTTCGCATCGATCGGGTCGATCGTGAAAGTTAATACGTTGCGCATGTCCTTGCGCTTTTTGATTTCGGTGGCTGGAATCTGCACTAAGATCGAGGCAGCGGCCTTTTCTACTTCTTCTGGGAAATCGTAAGGGAGGCCGTATTCCGCTAAAATCGAGTGCATTTCTGTCTCGTTTTCGCCTGCCTTACCTAATACTTTGATAACGCGACCTTCGGCTTTTTTGCCGTCCGAAGCCCAGCGTGTAACCTCTACGATGACTTTATCTAGGTGCTTTGCGTCCTTGATTTCGAACTTAGGCAAGTAGACATCTTCATAGATTTTCTTCGAATCTGGGATTAAAAAAGAATAGTGTGGAGTCACTTGAATAACACCGACTAATTCGGAGGAACGACGTTCCAATATCTGTACGACCTCCCCTTCTGGACGGTCATTTTTTCTCTTTTCTGAGGGTCTGCGAGCTTGAACGATGACTTTATCCCCGTCTTTGGCATTATTCAAATCACCTGTCGCTACCCAAATATCCTTCGCACCATCTTCCGGAATCACAAACGCAAAACGCGAATTCACGTGATCCACACGTCCTGTCACCTGGAATGATTCATTATCAAAGCGAACATTGCCATCTCCCTGCTTAATCAAGCGATTTTCAGCGATCAATTTAGCTACTAGGTCAGAATAAATCTCTTTTGTTTTGCGATCACGAATAGCAAAAGCCTTGTGGAGTTGGTTCAAAGAATACGAACGGTAGTCGTTCAATTCGAAAAACTCCAATATTTCAGCTTTCAAGCCGCTCAAAAATTTCAGTTCCTTAGGGGAAGGCATGGTATTTCAATTCAAATTATCCTGCAAGGTACACATTATTGATTTCTTAATTCCTAATTCGGCATTCTATTGCTACCTTTGAGCTTGTTTTTGAGCCTTTTCAGATGAACCGTTCCCGCATTGCCCTCTTTTTACTGCTCGTATTCGTACTTACTGGTGCTTACTTTATTTGGAAGCCAGCAGCAGAAGTTCCAGCGGCGGAAGTCAACCTCGTGGAAACACCTGATTTCAAGGCGGATTCAGCTTATGCTTATATCGCTCAACAAGTGGCTTTTGGGCCTCGTGTCCCAGGTTCTGAAGCGAGTAAAAATACCTTACAGTTCTTAGTGGCCAAACTCAAGTCTTATGGCTGGACTATTACAGAACAACCTTTTACGGCCTTCCGCTATGACGGCAAGAAATTGCAAGGGACAAACATCATTGCGCAATTTCAACCTGCAGTCGCTAAACGCATACTATTAGCTGCCCACTGGGATGCGAGAAGTATTGCGGATAAAGACAGCGTTCGTAAGGATGAGCCAATCGATGCGGCAAATGACGGCGCGAGTGGCGTGGGTGTATTATTAGAAATCGCGCGTAATTTGCACGAGGCGAAAAATAAGCCTACTGTGGGTGTGGACATCGTTTTATTCGATTTAGAGGATCATGGTGAACCGGAGGATTATGCCGGAGAGCACAAACCGAACAGCTGGGCATTAGGGTCTCAACATTGGGCGACAAATCTTGTTCCTTCGAATTACCGTCCTTACTACGGAATTTTGTTAGATATGGTAGGTGGAAAAGGCGCCATGTTCCCACATGAGGGTTCTTCGATGCAATATGCACCAGGAATCGTTCGCTCGGTTTGGTCGACAGCAGCGGATTTAGGATACAGTAATCTATTCGTAGATCTGGATGCGTTTGGGATTTCGGATGACCACACGGCGGTGAATGAGATTGCCAAAATCCAAATGATTGACATAATTGATTTACGGGCGGCGAATGGAGGTTTCGAGTTTGGGAGCTTCCACCACACGCATGCAGATAATTTAGCTAACATCGACAAAACGACCCTAAAAGCGGTCGGCCAAACACTTTTACAGGTTCTATACCGCGAATAATTCATGGAAGAAACAAACTTACAACAGGTCCATTTAAATGACCTTCACGTATCTCTAGGCGCTAAGATGGTGCCCTTTGCTGGCTTTAATATGCCCGTATTGTACACAAACCTAATCGAAGAGCACTTAGCTGTGCGTAATTCGGTGGGTGTTTTCGACGTGAGTCACATGGGTGAATTCTTCTTAAAAGGAGATCGCGTACTAGATTTTATTCAATACGTGACATCAAACGATGCGTCTAAATTAGTGGACGGGAAAGTGCAATATAGCTGTTTCCCGAATGCTCAGGGAGGTATCGTGGATGACTTGTTAGTGTACCGCGTGAACGAAACCGAATATATTTTAGTCGTGAATGCGTCGAATATTGAGAAAGATTGGAACTGGATTTCTTCTCATAATACCTTCGGGGTAGAGATGGTGAATCGAAGTGATGAATATAGTTTATTGGCGGTGCAGGGGCCTAAGGCTATTTTGGCACTACAAAAATTAACGTCTGTTACGTTAGCGGACATGCCTTATTATACGTTCAAAATAGGTGAAATGGCCGGATTCTCCGACATCATCATCTCGAACACCGGTTATACGGGCGCAGGCGGATTCGAGATCTACGTGAAAAACGAAAATGCGTTAGCCATGTGGAACGCCATCTTCGAAGCCGGTGCAGAATTCAATATTCTACCCGTAGGACTAGGCGCACGTGACACTCTCCGTACAGAAAAAGGCTATTGCTTGTACGGTCATGATATCGATGACACAACATCTCCGATCGAGGCTGGCTTAGGCTGGATTACCTCATTCAACAAAGATTTCATTATGAAAGACCACCACGCTGCCATTAAAGCGAACGGTCCTTCAAAAAAATTAGTCGGCTTCGAAATGATCGACCGCGGAATCCCTCGCCAACACTACCCAATTCTAAATGCAGCTGGTGAGACGATTGGTGAAGTAACTTCAGGTACACAATCACCCTCCCTTTCCAAAGGAATCGGCATGGGTTATGTGAGCACAAAACACGTAGGGTCCGAGATCTTTATTTCGATCCGCGACAAAGCGGTGAAAGCCGAAATCGTAAAATTACCGTTCTTATAAGATGAAGAAAATCGACGTCTGTTTATCGCCGGACTTGATCCATTTATATGATTTATCGGCTGTGTCTGTGGTTGTGGTGGACATTTTCAGAGCGACCTCTTGCATGGTGACCGCTTTTGCGAGCGGCGCATCAGAGATTGTTCCGGTAGAAGAGATCGAGCTATGCCAAGAATACGGCACTCGAGGTTATTTAACGGCTGCAGAGCGCAACGGGATAACCCCTGCAGGTTTTGACTTCGATAATTCTCCTTTTTCCTATCAAGTAGAGAAGGTGAAAGGCGCAAAAATTTGCGTCACAACCACGAATGGCACCGTCGCTATACGTCGTTCGAGCACAGCTCCTGAGGTGTATGTGGGGGCCTTTTTGAATATTTCCAGTGTGGCTGACGCTTTGAAATCCTGGAACGGAAATGCCTTAGTGGTTTGTGCCGGCTGGAAGGGGAAACCGAATTTAGAGGACACCTTGTTTGCCGGTGCCTTAATTGATGCCTTAACAGGGGTATACGAAGTGGCGGATGATGCTGCGTTGATGGCCTGGAAACAGTATAATCTTGCATCTTATGACTTATTAACAGCAGTCAAAAACTCCTCTCATGTGAACCGTTTATTAGGTTTAGGGATTGAAAAAGATATCGCATTTTGCCTTGAATTTGATCGGTATTCTGTCCTTCCAAAACTAGAGGGAGATGCCTTACGATTAGTATGATTTTATATAGCACCGAACACAAAAGCCCCAATGTAAGCCTAGAAGAGGCTATTTTCCGTGGTCTTCCACCGGACAATGGCTTGTATATGCCTACTTCCATACAACCTTTTCCAGCTTCATTTTTCGAAACGATACAAGACCGCAGCTTGCCGGAAATTGCGATTGCGGTATGTGAGAATTTGCTGGGTGATAGCTTAAGTTCGGCAGAAATTAAAAAAATCATCGATCAGTCGATGACCTTCGAGGCGCCCATTGTTTCTTTAGAGCCGGGAGTGGAGGTTTTGGAATTATTCCATGGACCATCGATGGCGTTTAAGGATTTTGGCGCGCGCTTCATGGCCGCGATCATGTCTCATTATTTACTGAAGTCGAAGCGCGAAATCCGTATTTTAGTGGCCACTTCAGGTGACACGGGTGGAGCGGTAGCACAGGGTTTTTATAATACACCGGGCATCAGCGTGACGATTTTATATCCGACCGGCAAGGTATCCGATATTCAAGAGAAGCAATTAACGACGTTAGGGGGAAATGTAACTGCTTTGGAAATCGACGGAACATTCGATGATTGCCAAAGACTGGTTAAACAAGCCTTCCTTGATGAGGAATTACGTTCGGCTTTCGATCTAGCTTCCGCGAATTCCATCAACATTGCGCGCTTAATTCCGCAGTCCTTCTACTACTTTGCAGCCTATGCACAAGCGAAAAAGAAGGGATTGAATGCCCCAGTGGTATTCAGTGTGCCGTCAGGGAATTTTGGCAATCTTAGTGCTGGATTAATGGCTTATAAAATGGGCTTACCAGTAAAAGCGTTCATCGCTTCCTGCAATGAAAATCATCCGGTAGCCGATTATTTGCGTTCTGGGGAATATAAACCAGTTGCCTCAGTCGAAACACTTTCCAATGCAATGGACGTAGGTAGCCCATCCAACTTCATCCGTATGCGTTTGCTAGCGGGGGATGAGTGGTCTAACGTGCGCGAAACCGTGAAAGGCTATTTTACAAACGATCAGAAAACGCAGAAAATCATGTCTGACGTCTACAACCGCACTGGATACGTCATGTGTCCGCATACGGCAGTGGGATATGATGGCTTGCAACAATACAAAACGGAATACCCAGGTGATGTGACGGGAATCGTCTTATCGACAGCACATTATGCCAAATTCTTGCCTACGGTGGAGGGAACGCTGGGTGTTTCGGTACCTGTTCCTGCGCGTTTGGCAGAGCTTTTAGATAAAACAAAAAAGTCCATCCCGATGGAGACGGACTTTGAAGGATTCAAGACTTATTTATTACAATAAAGCTTTGAATTTATCTCTTTCTTGGTAAGCGATAACCGCTGACAATACAGTCAAAGCCACTCCTACGCTAGGTGCATGCGCTAAGCACAGTTCAAATAATAAGATGTTCACGGTGATAGGAGCTAAAATGGTTAGCCCTAAAGCGCGTTTACCCGGAACTAAAATTAAGACCCCTCCGATTACTTCTAATGCTTTTACCACTGTCATCATTCCGGAAGACATCATGATTCCCATGTAAACACCAGGATCACCCGGAATAGGAGGCATAGGAGTAAAATTAAAGAAATAGTTCAATCCTCCGAATAAGAAAAGAGCTCCTACAAGAACTGAGGGCAATAAATCAAGTACTTTTTTCATAATGTGTTTTTTGGTTACTACTAAATTTATAATTTTTAATGGAAGGACGCAAAATCTAAGGCCCGTAATTGAATCGTTCGATTACCTAAGTATTCGTTTACTTCCAGGTGATAGACTAATTTAATGGGCAAACGCTGCTCATAAGCAGTGCATAAGCCATCATAGAAATCAGCCTTCATCCCAAAGCCCACGACCTCTAATCCACGCTCATCCGGCGTCGATCCCACATAGACTTTCAAGTGCTCTTCCTTCATCACGAACGGGCTTTTGGTCACAAAAACAGGTCCTGAAACAAAATTTGGCAACATATTACCTGGACCATAGGGTGACAGACGTACTAATAATTTGTCATAAAACGACAGACTTAGTGCCTCCAGTGGAATCTGCAAGTCCACCGGCAAGTCCGCTTTAGGTGAGATATTCGCTAAGCCTTCTTGCGCAATGCGCTCAAACTTTTCAATAAAGGCCTGCAGATTCGATGGCTTTAGATGTAAACCAGCGGCATGCGTATGCCCTCCGAACTGCTCTAATAAATCCGCGCATTCTTCTAAAGCCTGGTGCACATCAAAGCCGCGCACCGAGCGAGCAGAACCCACTAATTGACCATGCGATTCTGTTAAGATAATCGTAGGTCGGAAATATTGATCTTGAATTTTACTCGCCACAATTCCCACCACTCCTTTATGCCAGCTGGGATTAAACAAGACCGTGCTGCGCGCTGATAGCAAAAAATCATTTCCTTCAAACATTGCCAAAGCTTGTGCCACAATCTCTTTTTCCACCACACGGCGATCCAAATTTTGTTGAATGACTGCCTCCGCTAAAGCCTCCGCCTCTTGATCATCCGAAGCTAGCATCAATTTCACGGCTCCATGCGCATGGTCCATTCGACCCGCAGCATTGATAATAGGGGAAATGGAAAAGACGATATCGGAGATCTGGATCGGTGCTTTTTTCTTCGCCTTCTTCAATAAATACCCTAAACCTGGGCAAGGATTTGAGCCTAATTTAGCTAGACCGAAAAAGGCTAACACCCGGTTCTCTCCATTCATAGGTACAATATCAGCCGCAATACTGCAGGCTAATAAATCCATCGATTCCCATAGAGGATCGAGTTCTAAATCGTTTGCAATGGCAAAGGCCATCATTAATTTGAAACCTACGCCGGCACCTGTTAATTCCTTGAAGGGATAAGGGCAATCCTTCCGTTTCGGGTCTAAAACCGCGACTGCATCAGGGATAGTCGCTTCTGGTAAGTGGTGATCACAGATGATGAAATCAATCCCATTTTCATTGCACCAAGCAACGCGTTCATGTGCCTTGATGCCGCAATCTAGGGAGATGATTAAAGTATATTGGTTGTCTAGCGCATATTGAATACCCGCCTGTGAAACACCGTAGCCTTCTGCGTAGCGATCGGGGATGTAGTAGTCACAATCTGCTCCTAAAATACCGGCTAGATAACTATAGACTAAAGTAACAGCTGTGGTTCCGTCCACGTCATAGTCACCATAAATCAAGATTTTCTCCCCGGATTCTAATGCAAGACCTAGGCGCTCTACCGCTTTGTCCATATCCTTCATTAGGAAGGGGTCGTGCAGTTGATTGACCTCTGGAACCATAAAATCCTTCACTTGTTCGAAGGTCTTGATCCCACGAGAGACTAATAAGGATAAAAAATAGGAGTTCTTAAGTCCCAAAGCCTCGCCTAATGCCTCCACCTCCGCGGCCGGCGGTGCAGCCACGTATTTCCAATTCTTTTTAGGCTCCATATTATAAGATTTCTATTTCTACGCGGCGATTGATTTGGCGTCCTTCCTCTGTTGAATTATCTGCCTTAGGCTTCGATTTTCCATAGCCTTTTGTCCGAATTCGAGATGAATCAATATTTCCATTTAACAAGTAATCCTTCACCGCATTTGCTCGCTCCAAGGAAAGTTTATTATTGATTTCGTCTGATCCCGTGTTATCCGTATGACCGCTAATCTCAATGACTAATGCCATATTTTCCTTCATAACTTGCTGAATTCGTTTTAATTCAGGTTCCGACTCTGGTTTTAATGTTGCCTTTCCTAAGTCAAAAAATAGATTATTTACGGTAGCCGTGCTTCCTTTCACTAACGGAACCATCGATAGGTCTCGGTCGTCTAATTCGATATAACGTCCCCGAACCGTACTTAAATCTAAGTTTATTGAGGTAGGAATTAAGCCATTAGCCTTCGCAGTAATTCCATAATTCTTCCCATAAGGGAGAACCAATTTATATTTTCCTGTGTTTGGATCAGGCTTAGCTTGACCTAAAGTTTTTCCAGTCGCTAAGTCCTCATAGGTGACAGAGGCGTCATCTGGCACTTTACCTGTCTTCTGATTTAACACCGTACCCGAAAGCAAGACCACCGGATCCGATTCTTGTGAAGTAACAGAGCGGGTGGATGTAGGGCCAAAACGACTCTCCCCAATTGCCGCATCTGTAGGCGCATTGCCCACTTTCCCACCGGCCCCATTTCCTTCGGACTTAGGACTCGTTCCTTCCGAACTACCTCCGGACTTCGGACTCTCTCCCTCCGGACTATCTAACGCCAATCGAAATAAATCTTTCTTCCCTAACGAACCCTTTGCAGACATAAAATAAGCATAGTCCCCTTTCGCCGAAATAGAGTAATACGCATCATATTCATCCGTATTCACAGGAGGTCCGAGATTTTGTGGCTTACGCCAGTTTTGCCATGTGTCATCTAATCGACGGGTCATATAAATATCCTGACTTCCTTGCCCCCCAGGTCGATCAGAGGAAAAATACAAGGTCTTGCCATCAGCAGAAAGAAAGGGGGTGGTTTCAGAGTATTTAGAATTGATCCCATCGCCTAAATCCATGGGACGTGTCCACTTACCATTTTCCAAAAAGCTCACATAAATATCATCATCCTCACTGTTCTTTTTTCTGGAAAATGCCAATAAAATGGCTTTGCCATCCATCGTTAAATAACCATATTCATTCTTCCCTTTGCTCATTTGCTCATAACCAGGGATATCTATTTTTTGGGGTACTGTCCAACCACCCGCGGTCTTATTAGCTAAAGAAAAACCTCTAGTTATATAGGATCCGTTCACATAGGCCCCTTTTAACAAGATCGTTTGCCCATCTGGAGAAATAGATAAAATCGTGTTGTATTGATCTCGATTTAAAACATCTGATAATCGACGCGCCGTACTCCAAGCATTTCCTACTTTCTCGGAAAACCAAATATCTTGAGATCCCGCAATTGTTTCCGAACCCTTCACTCCAAACCGATTAGCTGGATGACTTTTTCGCCCAAAATAGAGGGTCCTGCCATCAGGTGAAATCACCGGATTCAATTCTGCATATTCAGAATTAACAGCGGAGCCTAAGTTCTCTGGGGCTTTTTGGGCCACTAGGAATCCCGAAATCAATAAGAAGAATACTAGTTTTCTCATCCTACGTAAATCCACTTTTTCTCCATCTTTTCTGGCTCATAGGCCATGATCCAATCGGCTAATTTCTCCGGATCTGATTCAACTTGTAACGCATCCATGTTCGGTTGCTTCAAGAAACCCTCATCCACCATGTGCTGAATTTGCTTTAATTGATGATCAAAATATCCGTTGATATTAAATACCGAAACCGGCATCTCATGAAGGTCTAACTGCTTCCAGGTAAGGATTTCGAACAATTCATCTAAAGTCCCAAAGCCTCCAGGCATAGCAATCACTCCATCCGCCATATCAGCCATCAAGGCCTTGCGCGTATGCATGGTATCGGTCACATGTAACTCCGGTAAACCTTTGTGCTTCACTTCCCAAGGTTCCATAAATTGAGGAATCACACCTATAGCATGGCCTCCTAAACGCAAGAATTCATCCGCTAAAACACCCATCAAGCCTACGCTTCCTGCGCCAAAAATCACCTGGCATCCATGGGCATGCAAGGCTTGCGCTAATTTCACCACTTGCTGAGCATAAACTGGATTATGGCCTTTCGAAGACCCACAATAAATCAATATTTTTTTAGACATGTACGATTTCTTTTAATGCTTCATCGAAGCGAACAAAGGTAAATGAAAAGGACGCGTCTTTTTCTATTTTCGCCGAAGACACGCGGCTACCGCCCAGCACTAAACAGGCCATTTCCCCTAAAACGAGGCGCAGTAAAAAGCCAGGGATAGAAGGCAAAAAGAAGGGTTTTCGTAATGCAGACGCAATTTGCTTGTTCATTTCGCCCGCCCGAATCGGTTCTGGAGCTACACCATTATAGACACCAGCCAAGGTTGGATTTATCAATAACTCGTTAAAAATTCTCAATAAGTCGGTAATATGTATCCAGGATTGCCACTGTTTTCCGGAACCTAGATTAGCGCCCAAGCCCCAACGAATCGGTTTCGAAATCACTGGAAATATACCACCCTCGGCACCCATTACTAACCCGATGCGGACTTTGGCGAGACGAATGCCTAAAGAGGCGATTTGGTCTACCGCAGCTTCCCATTGCTTCGTACAGTCTGCTAAAAAATCAAGCCCCGCCGGCGAGGTTTCGACACACTCCGCTTCACCCGTATCTGCTCCATAAAAGCCGATGGCAGAAGCTGAGACAACTGTTTTAATCGAATGAGGAATCGTGGAGAGTGCTTGGTATAAAACCGCTGTACTGCGAACTCTACTATTCACTAATTCTCTTTTTCGTGCAGCAGACCAGCGTTCCTCAGCAATCCCTGCCCCCGCTAAATGTACAATCGCATCTACGCCTTCGAAAGCAGCTGGGTCGATATAACCATAGGAAACATCCCATTGGAAATCGCCGCCAGAGCGAGATAAAATCACGACCTCATGGCCCTGAGCTAGCAAAAATTGCTTCAGAGCCGCCCCCACAAAACCCGTACCTCCCGTGATCAGTATGCGCATATTAGTTTCCTTTTTTAATGGCTTGGTAAATCATTTCATTGATTCCGGTACGGATATTCATGTCTGAGATTTTGGAATTATTACGCGTCGGATACACTCGGTTCGATAAAAACACATACACTAAATCCTGAGCTGGATCCACCCAAGTATAGGTTCCCGTAAATCCAGAATGCCCAAAACTCTCCGCGCTCGCCGAAGCCGCCGCTGAAATCCCCGCTTTATTGCGATCCACCTTGTCAAAACCTACCCCGCGACGCGCATTTTCTGACGCACTAAATGGATACGAAGTCCATTGCTTGATGGTCGATTCTTGAATGAATTGCTGACCACCGTAGTATCCTTTTTGCAAGTACATCTGCATCAATTTCGCTAAATCATTCGCATTACCGAACAAACCTGCATGTCCCGAAATCCCGTCTAATAGCGCCGCGCCCTCATCATGCACCTTCCCGTGAATCAAGGTCTTACGGAAAAGCGAATCGTATTCCGACGGCACGATACGCGCTAATGGGAAATGTTTTTCAGCTTGATAAGCTAAAGTCGACGCGCCTAAAGGCTTGTAAAACGTATCTGATAAGAAATCTGTCCATGGCTTTCCAGTCATACGTGGCGATTCGGATGGCAATAAATAGTAGGATAAATCCGAATACACATACTCCTTTTTCTCGCGCAACGGACTCTCCTTAATGGCCGTCATAATCCGCTCTTTCATCGTCTTGTGCGCCCACAAGGTAGGCGCGACCTGCGTAGGATATTCCTCTGATTGAGCATAAGAAAGGGTGAATGGCTTCCAACGGGTAACATCTTTCGTGATGTCCACGTATTCTTTCCACATGGCTTTTTGGTCCGTAATATTTTTCTTCAAACGCGCTTCTCCTGAAGCAGGACTTAAGAAACGTTCCACATATTTGTATTTCACATCATCTTGCGTGAATTTTTGCTGGAATTTCTTGCTGTGGAAAATCATATCCGTGCTATCCACATAGTCCATCCAGAATGGAATCCACGCCTTTAAGCGAGATTGATGGGTTAATACATCCTCGTAAAGTAGCCCTGATTTATTTGATTTCGCAAACGTGGGAACCAGTTGTCCCATCGTCGTTTTCAACGAGAATTTACCCTCATCTTGCCATTTCATGAGCGCCGGAACCGAGGTGGAAATCTTCGTGATAGACGCTAAATCAAAGATATCAGACGTCTTTAATGGAACGGTAGATTCGTAGATTTGGTTGCCAAAAGCTTTGTGGTAAATAACCTTTCCTTCTTTGGCAATCAACACTACCACCCCTGGAGCACCCTTCACAGCGATCGCTAATTTCGCCATCGAATCCACTTTTGCATTCAAATAGTCAGACGAAATCCCCACTGCCTCTGGCAATAAATTGTACTGCAAACGAGCTAGAGACGTAGTCGTCAAACCCATTCCTTGCTTATACGTCCCATTCAAACTAACTGGCAATTTACCCGTCGCCGGAATCGCCCCAAAGACAATTTCCGCCGCCGCTTCTTGTTGCGAAATGCCATCTTGATAAGCAGTCATCAAGGCCCCCGCGTTCTTCAAGCTATCAAATTGCGTCAAGGTATTCACGTTCGCGAAATGAATCGCCACCGTTTTGGGCGTTGTAAAACGATTCACCAACGTCTTAATCGCCGGCTTCAAACTGTAATTGTTCGCTGGACGGATGGAAATGCTGTGAATGCCCATCAAGACCACATCATACGTTTTTAAGGTATTTTCAATGCGCGCAATCGTCGTATCTGCACTCGTTTCGTCTAGATAAAAATGAGGCATTTCGACATAATTGTTGGCCATTTTTTGGAACTCCGTAGGGAAAGTAGACCCATAAGAAGGCTTCCCAATAGCAAGCGTTGCGATGCGCGTTTTGTCTAGCGCTTTTATAGGAACCAGTTCCCCTGGATTCTTAATCAACGTGATTGTTTTCTCTGCAAATTCGCGGTTCAAAACCTCTGATTTTATTGGGTTCAAATCCTTAATCAAGTTCTCCACAACGATGGGCGAATAGTGGGCGAGACCTGCCCAAGCTTTGGCATTCAAAATACGCTTCACACGCTGATCAATGTCCTCCTGCGAAATTTCGCCATTCGTTAATGCCTTTTTAATCGCCTCAAAAGCCGCTGGAACATCCACAAAAGTCTCCAAAATATCATTACCAGCTAGAATCGCCTTCACGTTCGCCGTGCCCTCCGGAAACATTTTCGTCGCCCCCTTCATATCCATCGCATCTGTGAAAACAAGGCCCTTAAACTTCAACTCATCGCGCAATAAGCCTGTCACAATCGGTTTTGAAAGCGTCGAAGCTAAGGAAGCTGTGGTATCCAAAGCCGGCAAATTCAAATGCGCCACCATAACCCCTTGCAAGTCATTAGCTATCAACTCTTTATAAGGGTATAATTCTAAGCTATCCAAGCGCGCACGCGAATGATTCAAGACCGGAATATCAAAGTGCGAATCTACTCCAGTATCCCCATGTCCTGGAAAATGTTTCGCAGACGTAATGATTCCAGCTTTTTGAAGACCTTTCATATAGGCCAAAGCCTTCGCCGTCACATCCTCCCGATTCTCCCCAAAAGATCTAAAGTTAATCACTGGATTCGCCGGATTATTATTCACATCGACCACCGGAGCATAATTAATGTGCACCCCCATTCGACGGCATTGCTCCCCAATTTGCAGACCCATTTTTTCAATCAGCGTTGTATTTCCTTGCATCGCACCTAAAGTCATTTGATAAGGAAAACGGAACGTAGAATCCAAACGCATCGCCAATCCCCATTCTAAATCCATCCCAATAAATAACGGCACCTTCGTCCGGCGCTGCAATTCATTTACTAAAACCGCCTGCTTCACAGGATGTCCTTTAAATAAGACAAAGCCCCCCACATGGTAGTCTTTCACGATCGAGTACAAACGTGTCGTATCGTAGGTGTCCGCCACATTTCCGCGAGGCATCAATAATTGCCCAATTTTTTGATCTACACTTAAGGAATTAAAAACGGAATCGACCCAATTTTGCTGAGTATGTGGGAATAAATCCTGTGAAAAGGCCTGGAAACTAAAAAGGA
>JBEBDF010000007.1:0-49400 GCA_041157105.1 Bacteroidota bacterium
TACCACCACTTGCTATACTTAATGGCGTTGTTAAACTTAAAGTACCTGCTGAAATAGCAGTAGCTGTAATAGTTCCAGCATCGAAATCACCATTAACATCTCGTTTAACAATGGTGTTTGCCGTATTCGATGAAGTAGCAGAAATTACGGAGGATGCTATGGTTGTAATAGTAGCTGACGCAACTCCACCTACACTATTTACGGTGGCAGTATTTGTCACATCTGCAGTTCCATCAAATGCTGGACTTGTATAAGCTACATCACCAGTAGTTGAAATAGTTCTTGGTGTTGTTAGTCCACTAGCTGTTCCACTTAATGTTCCTGTGATAGTTCCTGTGGAAAAATCACCATTGGAATCTCTTTTAACTATTGTTAAAGGTATATTATTAGAAGTAGCAGAGGTTACGGATGATGCTATTGTAGATATAGTCGATGAAAGTACTCCGCCTATGCTATTCACTGTTGGAACGTCCGAAGTTCCACCTAAATCATTGGTTAATTTTAAGATTCCTTTTACAGTTGATGTCGCATCTACTGGAGCTGCACCTCCTATAGCCGCACCGACTTCATCAATAGTAGCTAGTCTTCCACTAGTAGGAAGTGTGACGTTAGTAACTTCGGTAGTAGTTATAGTAGTTGTGAAATTACCTGAAGTAGTTAAAGCAGCTCCCAATGTAATAGACTTCCCACCGATTTTACTTACTAATGGTGATTCTGCCGAACCTGCTAGATCTCCAGTTAATTGAAGCTTACCTTTTGTTGTTGCATTTGCGTCGGGAGTAGCTGCACCACCTACTAGGCCAGAAACAAATTCCGTTGTCGCTATCTGTGTTGTACTGGTTCCTGGTGCAGCAGTAATTGCCGTAGGTGTACCAGTAAATGAAGGAGAATTAATGGTTGCTCGTAATAAAATATCTGCTGTATTGCTTGTTATGCTTGCCGTGTTAGATGTAATTCTTGTGTCTAATGCAGCTTCGGCATTGGTAGCTCTTGTGATTTCTGCGGTGATACTTGCTGTGTTGGAAGCAATCGCATCTGTATTACTTGTGATGCTTGCTGTATTGGATGTAATTCTTGTATCTAAAGCAGCTTCGGCATTGGTAGCTCTTGTAATCTCTGCGGTAATACTTGCTGTGTTAGAAGCGATCGAATCTGTATTACTTGTGATGCTTGCTGTATTGGATGTAATTCTTGTATCTAAGGCAGCTTCGGCGTTGGTAGCTCTTGTAATTTCTGCGGTTATGCTGGCGGTATTAGAAGCAATTAATGTAGGCAACGTGGCTATAGTAGATGAACTCACTCCACCCACCGTATTGATTGTAGTTGAAAATACACCTGTTCCACTTCCGCTTACGTCCCCAGTTAAAGTAATTAATTGATCTCCAGAATTCACACCACCGACAGTTACATCACCTACTACTGTTAACGTTGTATTAGTATTAGTTCCACCCGCGATTGAAAAACCAGTAGCTAGGGCTGTAGGCCTTATTCCATTAATGGTTTTATTGGTAAGTGATTCTGTTCCACTTAAAGTAGCTAAAGTTCCACTAGTAGGAAGGGTAACGCTAGTAATGTCAGTTGTAGTTATGGTAGTTGTGAAATTACCAGCAGTAGTTAATGCACCTCCTAAAGTAATAGACTTCCCACCGATTTTACTCACTAATGGTGATTCTGCAGAACCTGCTAGATCTCCAGTTAATTGAAGCTTACCTTTTGTAACGGCATCTGCGTCAGGAGTAGCAGCACCACCTACTAAAGCAGAAACAAACTCCGTTGTCGCTATCTGTGTTGTACTGGTTCCTGGTGCAGCAGTAATGGCAGTAGGTGTACCAGTAAATGAAGGAGAATTAATAGTTGCTCGCAATAAAATATCTGCTGTATTGCTTGTTATGCTTGCTGTGTTAGATGTAATTCTTGTATCTAAAGTGGCTTCGGCATTGGTAGCTCTTGTAATCTCTGCGGTAATACTTGCCGTGTTGGAAGCAATTGCATTTGTATTACTTGTTATGCTTGCCGTGTTGGATGTAATTCTTGTATCTAAAGCAGCTTCTGCATTGGTAGCTCTTGTAATCTCTGCGGTAATACTTGCTGTGTTAGAAGCGATTTCATTTGTATTACTTGTAATGCTTGCTGTATTGGATGTAATTCTTGTATCTAATGCAGCTTCGGCATTGGTAGCTCTTGTAATTTCTGTGGTTATGCTTGCTGTGTTGGATGCAATAGCACTTGTGTTGCTAGTTATACTCGCTGTATTAGCGGCAATTAATGTAGGCAACGTGGCTATTGTAGATGAACTCACTCCACCCACAGTATTGACAGTTGAGGTAAACGTCCCGAAACCTCCACCAGTGACATCACCCGTTAATTCAACATATTGATCACCTGTATTTACACCTCCTAAAACTACATCTTTTAAAACTGTCAAAGTAGTTGAGCTTATTGTTCCACCACTGATACTGAAACCAACATTTTGCGCAACTGGATTTACTCCATTAATCGTTTTATTCGTAAGTGTTTCTGTTCCGCTTAATGTGGCTAAAGTTCCACTAGTAGGTAGGGTAACGCTAGTAATGCCAGTAGTAGTTATAGTGGTTGTGAAATTACCAGCAGTAGTTAAAGCACCTCCTAATGTAATAGACTTCCCACCGATTTTACTCACTAATGGTGATTCTGCTGAACCTGCAAGATCTCCAGTTAATTGAAGCTTACCTTTTGTGACGGCATCAGCGTCTGGAGTGGCAGCACCTGTAATTCTTGTACCCACAAAAGCGGTTGTAGCAATTTGATCGTCATTCGTATTGGCTAAAGGTGTTGGAGCGGTAGGTGTACCTGTAAATGAAGGTGAGGCAATTGTTGCTCGCAATAAAATATCTGCTGTGTTGCTTGTGATGCTTGCCGTATTAGATACAATTCTTGTATCTAATGCAGCTTCGGCATTAGTAGCTCTTGTAATTTCTGCGGTAATGCTTGCAGTGTTGGAAGCAATCGCATTGGTATTAATTGTTATGCTCGCTGTATTAGCAGCAATCAATGTAGGTAATGTTGATATTGTTGCAGCACTTACTCCACCCACACTTGTAACAGTGGAAGTAAAGGTTCCAAAACCTCCACCAGTGACATCACCCGTTAATTCAACATATTGATCCCCTGTATTTACACCACCTAATACGACATCCTTTAAAACAGTTAGGGTAGTTGAAGTTGATGTTCCTCCACTAATACTAAAACCGACATTTTGCGCCGTGGGATTAACACCATTAATGGTTTTATTTGTAAGGGATTCTGTGCCGCTTAATGTGGATAATGTTCCAACTGTAGGAAGGGTTATATTTGTGTTGCCCGTGGCAGTTATAGTCGTTGTATAATTTCCTGCAGTAGTTAATGCACCACCTAAAAGGATAGGCTTTCCACCTACCGTATTTATTGTAGTAGGAAAAATTCCGGTACCACTTCCACTAACATCCCCAGTTAGCGTAATTAATTGGTCTCCTGAATTTACACCACCTACTGTTACGTCGCCTACGACGGTTAAGGTAGTATTTGTACTGGTTCCACCCGCAATTGAAAATCCAGTAGCCAGAGCCGTAGGGCTTACTCCATTAATGGATTTATTTGTAAGTGATTCTGTTCCACTTAATGTTGCTAATGTTCCCACAGTTGGAAGTGTAATATTAGTATTACCAGTGGTAGTAAGCGTTGTTGTATAATTTCCTGAAGTGGTTAAGGCGCCGCCTAATACGATTGGTTTACCTCCTACTGTATTAACTGTTGTTGAAAATGTTCCAAATCCTCCACCAGTCACATCACCCGTTAATTCAACATATCGATCACCGTCATTTGACCCTCCACCACCAATCACAATATCTCTTAAAACGGTTAACTTTGGCGATGTGGTAGTACCACCTGTTATACTAAAACCATTCGATAAGGTTTCTGGATTTACTCCATTTATCGTTTTATTAGTTAACGATTCCGTCCCACTTAACGTAGCAATTGTGCCACTAGTCGGTAGCGTTACAGCAGTGTTTCCAGTAGTAGTTAACGTGGTTGAATAATTACCTGAAGTGGTTAAAGCGCCACCTAATTCAATCGGTTTTCCATTAATACTGCTGATAGTAGTAGAAAATGTACCTGTACCACTACCATTCACATCTCCAGCTAAGGTAATTAGTTGGTCTCCTGAGTTCACACCCCCTACAGTTACATTACCCACAACGGTTAGGGTAGTGTTTGTACTTGTTCCCCCGTCTATTGTAAATCCATTAGCTAAAGCAGTAGGCCTTACTCCATTAATCGTTTTATTTGTTAACGATTCCGTCCCGTTTAACGTAGCAATTGTTCCACTAGTCGGTAGCGTTAAAGCAGTGTTTCCAGTAGTAGTTAACGTGGTTGAATAATTACCTGAAGTGGTCAAAGCGCCGCCTAATGCAATTGGCTTTCCATTTACACTAGAAATAGTTGTAGAAAACGTACCTGTGCCACTACCATTCACATCTCCAGCTAAGGTAATTAGTTGGTCTCCTGAGTTCATACCACCCACCGTTACATTACCCACTACGGTTAAGGTAGTGTTTGTACTTGTTCCACCTGCAATTGAAAATCCAGTGTCTAAAGCGGTAGGCCTTACTCCATTAATCGTTTTATTGGTAAGCGACTCCGTTCCACTTAAAGTAGCTATTGTGCCAGTCGTTGGTAATGTTATAGTGGTATTTCCTGTAGTAGTCAGGTTAGTTGAAAAACTACCTGAAGTGGTTAAAGCGCCGCCTAATTCAACAGGTTTGCCACCTATTTTATTGACGGTAGGTGATGCCGCTGTTCCTCCTAAATCCCCCGTTAATTGAAGCTTACCTTTTGTTGTTGAATCAGCATCGGGTGTGGCTGCTCCAGTTACTAAATTTGAAACAAATTCTGTTGTTGCTAGCTGATTTGAACTATTACCCGGTGCTGGCGTAGGCGCAGTAGGAGTACCAGTCAAAGCAGGAGAGGCAATGGGAGCACGCAATAGAATATCCACCGTATTGGCATTAATTTTTGCGGTATTATCAAAAACGATTTGATCCAATATGGCCACTCTGGTTTTAAGGGAATCTAATTCCCTATTAGACACAAACTGCTTATCATTCTCAAACTGAGATAATTTAGTAGGTGCATCTCTTACGTTTTTGTAATCAACATTATCGGCGTAAAAAGCATATGGAGTAAAGCTTAAAGGCTGCGAACTTACCTCATTAAATGTTTTACACCCGTCTAAACTGATAGCTACTCTTAGCGTTTTTACATCTGCAGTCCAAATAATAGTCTCAAAGGTCCTGTAAAGTGGTGGATTTGTCCCACTGAAAATAGCTGGAGCCGTACCTAAACCGATGGAAAGATCTACTAGACCATAGCTATCCGTGGAATCTTCCTGAATCTCTTCGTATTCTAAGCGTTTTTGAGAGTCGTAAAAGGAGAATTTAAGACAAACTTTTCCATTCGAAAAGGGTTGATTCGTAAGACCTGTACCGGGAATATCCTTGGTGCTTGGGTCAATAATTACCGCCTGGTAATTCAAAGAACGCTTAGTTGCCTGAGAAAAAGCAGCTAATGAACATGAAATAAATATAAAGACGAGTAAAATTCTTTTCATAAATGCTATGCTTACTTATTAATCCTTAATCCAACTGAAAATAAAGCTGGGGCGAAATTCAATGTGGAATTATTCACGGGTGAGACGCCCATTGTTTGGCCTTTCTGATAGGAGAAATGACCCACGAGTTTGTCCGTAAAACTTTTTTCAATTTCAAAACCATATCCGGCGATGATCTTCACGCCTGAAAACTGAGGATCAATAGTTAGATCTAAATAGCGATTGCCTAGCAGCTGATTACCGTGCACAATTTTATTCACACTGAGAATGCCTTGCAGATTGATGGCAAATTGATAGGGTAGGGGAGCGCGAACGCCCAGTTTGCCGAAAACTCCGAGGAAATCTGTTTGATAGGAGAAAGCCGTCGGATTAATATCGCCTACCGCATTCAGTTGACTGAATTGAGCGCCCACATCGTAATTCATGTAGCTCAAAGCCTTGGCAAGGAGTTTATTTTTACTTAGGTAGATGGCGAAGGGCTTTTGGGAAACTTGGTATTTCGCTAGATCGACGAGCTTAGGTTTGTGTACAGATATTTGGAATGCAATGCCTGAACCTGATTTTAAGGAGGTAATGGACTGCCCTTGATTATTCACATAATCATAGGTAGTGATGGAGAGCCCCTGACTTAATTTAATCTGCTGACTAAAGGAAGAATAAGAGAAAAACAGGAATGTAAGCGCTAAAATGAGCAACCTCAAGACACGATTATTTAAATGATTTATACTAGTTTATTGACTATATAAATCAAAAGTAGAAAAGTGTTAGGCCGTTTAAATTTGAAGGTAGGGGCGATTTTGTCTATAAAATAACAATTATTGACAACTGGATTAACGCTTAATGTCTATTATATATTTTTATATACTAAGTTTGATCAACGATTAGTTCTAAATCGAAACTTTAAAATTGATAGGTTATGCTGACAGCAAATTTGGTTATTATGCTTTTAGTTATTTTTCTTTTATTCAAAAATCACTATGAAAATAATAAAGGTATACTCTATATAATTATAGCTGCATTTTGCTTTTACATTAGATTATTATCTGATGTCTTTCCGCTTTCAGCGTTTGAAGATTATCCTCCACTTTTCTATTTAATATTAAATCATAGTCTTATCGGGTTTTTAGTTCCCCCTTGTGTTATTCTTTATTTCAATTCGGGTTTTAATAAGTCATATAGAATAAAACCTATCTATTATTTATTTTTTGCCCCTTTTCTTTTTTTTTGTATCAATTTTATACCCTATTGGGGCTTATCTCTATCGGATAAAATTCAACTCTATAATTCCCCAAATTCTATTTTAGAGGTTAAACATTATCTTTTTATTTCTTGGCCAGTTTTTAATGTCATATCTGATTTTTACAATTCGATTTTGGGTGGGATAATTATCTTTTTCATTTTTCGAAATTTTACATCCTCAAAGAGCCTGATAAACAAAAAAACATTCAGCTCCTTAATTCAATTATGGGTAATATTAGGTCTTGATTTCCTCATTCTAATTTCGCTTAGATTCCCTAAGTATTTGAATTTGAATCAATTTATAAACTCTGATATTCGAGAAATGTTGGTGTTCATTGTCCCTCTATCAGTTTTATTGTTTCCTGACTTTTTGTTTAACAATTCGAATAAATCGGATTTGAAATTTTATTTAAGATTGGTAAATAATTTTTCTAATGGTGGTGATAAAACTGATTCCTTAGATGAGGATATTATTTCCCATTCCGCTAAAATTTTGAACTATTTACATAAAGATAAAGCCTATTTATCTCCCGGCTTTTCGAAGCATGATATTGTCACCCATTTAAATATTCCCCAAAAAACGGTAACGGATTGTTTTAGTAAAGTCATTAAGATACCTTTTCCTAAACTTCGCAATCAATTACGTATTGAACATGCAACGCAACTGTTCAAGAACAATGCCCATTTAACCAAAACAATTTCAGGTATTGCTATTGATTCAGGATTTCAAAATAGGGCCTCATTTTACATTGCCTTTAAAGAGGTGATGAAGATGACCCCAATTGAATGGATCAAGGAAAATTGCGAATTTGAATTAGTAGAGGAGTTGGAAGTCGCCTCTAGTGACTCAAAGTAGAGCATAGAGCACAAAGCATAAAGAATAAAGTAGGAATAAAAAAAGAGAACGAAAATCGTTCTCTTTTTTTATGGTATAGTTTTTTATATTTCATAAGAGCATCGCCGCAGGCGATAACACCTTTATTCTTTATGCTTTATACTTTACGACTGATTAAAACAAATCGTTGAATTTAAAGCCGTCTGTCAATCTTTCTTTCCCCAACTTCTGATACTCCGCCAGCGCCCACAGCACGAATTCCTTTAAGAATAGCGTATCTTCTTTGGCATAATCAGGTTGGTATTTCTTAATCAATTCATTCAAAGGCTTAATATCATTCAACGTAGAAGCATAATCAGCCGCATTGCATTCATCGTATAAAACCACACCACCTTCTGCGTACACCGCTTCCATCAACACGGCATAGGGACTCTCTTCGATTTTCTTCGAAAGCTTTTCGATCTTAGGGAAAAGGCCTGGGAAGAATGATTTGATGGCAGAGCCAATTAATTGTTCTGCAACGAAAGCTGCGCCTTCTTGTTCGCCCTCATAGACTAATTCTACCTTTCCTGTAATGGCTGGGATGATTCCCATGAAATCTGCTAAACGAACAGTCGTTTTTGATTCCTTATTTAACAGGGCACGTCTTTCTGCTGTACTTACTAAACTCTCTAGCATCGAGATGCTCATACGAGCACTGACGCCACTTTTGGTATCAATATATTCGCTTTCTCTTGCCTCGAAAATGATTTGCTCTAACAAATCATAAGCTAGGTTTGGAACATAAACGCGATCTGATTGAGCTGCATTAATGCGCGCTTCTTGCGAAGAAATTTTGCGAGCAATCGCGATGGTTTCTGGATAATGGGTCAGGATTTGAGAACCAATCCGATCCTTCAAAGGAGTCACAATACTGCCTCTATTCGTATAATCTTCAGGATTCGCTGTGAAGATGAATTGTAGATCTAGAGGTAATCGCAATTTGAAACCACGAATTTGAATATCACCTTCTTGTAATATGTTGAATAGAGCCACTTGAATACGTGCCTGTAAATCTGGAATCTCATTGATAACGAAGATGCAACGGTTTGCTCGTGGAATCATCCCAAAGTGAATTACGCGGTCATCTGCATAGGATAATTTCAAATTAGCTGCTTTGATCGGATCCACATCACCGATTAAATCGGCCACTGTTACATCTGGAGTGGCTAATTTCTCCGCAAAACGATCGGAACGGTGTAACCAAGCGATAGGTGTCGCATCTCCCTGAGCTGCGATTAAATCCTGTGCGAAACGAGAAATAGGAGCCAAAGGATCATCGTTTATCTCTGAGCCAGCTACGTAAGGAATGTATTCGTCTAGTAGGTTGATCATTAATCGAGCCAAACGTGTTTTTGCCTGACCTCTTAAGCCTAATAGGTTGATATTGTGGCGAGATAAAATCGCGCGCTCTAATTCAGGAATAACGGAGTTTTCAAATCCATGAACGCCCTCGAAAACGGTCGTTCCCGCCTCCATGTGGGCGATTAGGTTATCTCTTAATTCGTCTTTAATGGATTTGCTTGTATAGCCAGAGGCCTTTAATTCACCTAAATTCTTGATCATCTTATTTCAGTCTTTTCTTTCTATTCGTTTCGTAATCTTGAAAAATCATTTCACCTAAACCCTTTAAACCCGTGTAGAAGGCTTTTCCCTGATTTGCCTCTGTGAACTTATCAACAAACTGTTGTAGATAGGAATCGCGAGCAATCATGAAGGTGGTGATGGGAATGTGTAATTTACGTGCCTGCGCCGCCTGAGTGTAACATTTTTCGGTTACATAAGGATCTAGGCCATTACTGTTCATATAATAGGTACCGTCTTTTTCCCGAACACAGCTCGGTTTTCCGTCGGTAATCATAAATATCTGTTTGTTGGTATTTCGCTTTCTGCGCAAAATATCCATCGCTAATTGCAGTCCAGCCACCGTATTCGTGTGGTATGGTCCCACTTTCAAATAGGGAATATCTTTTATGGAAATACTCCAAGCATCGTTTCCGAAGACCAGAATGTCAATCGTATCTTTTGGGTAGCGAGTTGTGATTAGTTCTGCCAAAGCCATCGCCACTTTCTTCGCCGGCGTAATTCGATCCTCTCCATACAGAATCATGGAGTGACTGATGTCAATCATTAACACGGTACTCATCTGGGATTTGAACTGGGTATCTTCCACCACTAAATCCTCCTCAGTAAGTTCGAATTCGCCTATTCCATGATTGATTTGGGCATTTTTTAAACTCTCTGTAAGCGAGATTTTTTCTAAACTATCGCCAAAATGATACGACCTAAATTCCCCTGTCAATTCATCTCCTTGGCCAGATGCCTTGGTTTTGTGATTCCCAGCCCCACTTTTATTTAAGTTCCCGAAGATATTCTCCAAAGCTGTCTGGCGAATGGCCCTTTCGGTTTTGGCCGTAATACCCATCCCAGAACCTCCATTCTCATCTATTTCCTCGCGGATATAACCTTTTGCCTTTAAATCTTCGATAAAATCCTCAATGGTATAATTCTCATCTGTTAGCTCGTATTCCTTATCTAATTCGCGCAACCAGTCGATCGCCTCATCAAAATCCCCCGACGTATGTGTGATTAATTCCTTGAAAATCCCGAAAAGCTTATCAAAAGGGGAGATGCTTTTCTCCTCAAACTCCTTAAAATAAAATCCCTTTTTATTCATGTCTTTTAAACCCGGCTAACGCTTTAATTGTTCAAATAAACGACTAAATTTGACAAAATGAGTGAACAAATTATTTCCATTCGGTTTTTATCCTTTGAAGGATTTCAAAACAAGCGTTTCGCCTTCGCTGAAATGGGTCGCTCATTCGTCCAAAAATGGCAATCAGACGGCCTTTCATTCTCGAAACATTTAGGCGTAGGCGCGGGCAATGGCTTCTCCATTTGGCCTGACTTTTCTTCCTATGCTTTTCTAGGCGTTTTCGATAACCAAGCTGCTTCTGATCATTTTTTTAATACTAATAAACGTTGGCTTCGTCTTTCTGACCATTCGTCCGCTACAAAAGGCTGGGATGCCGTCGCCATTAAGGGCCATGGAACCTGGAATGGATCGAATCCCTTTTCCATTTTGGAAGATCCCGGAAATGGTCCCCTTTTAGTGATGACCCGCGCCAGTATCGTTTGGTATAAATCGCCCATCTTCTGGTTTTACGTATCTCATGCGAGTAAATATCTAGAAAATAGGGCAGGTTTAATGTTTGCCAAAGGCGTAGGGGAATTCCCCCTCATCGAACAAGCTACTCTAAGTCTTTGGGACTCGTCAGAAAATCTAGATTCATTTGCCTATAAGAGTAAGGAACATAAGCCCATGATTAAGAAGACAAGGACGATTGGGTGGTATTCGGAAGAACTATTTACACGGTTTCGTGTGGTTAAGGTTTTAGATTAGAGATAATAGAGTAGAGAGTATAGATGTTTCTTGACGATCTTTTTATCGCCTATCTATAATCTCTACTCTATACTCTCTACTCTACGATTCGATAAAAATGCTGCGCATTTTTATCGAATTGCCTCAATCCCCCTCGTCCTCGTCCTAATCCTGATTGCATCTTGCACATCATACACGAAGATTTTTCCATCACCCACGTTGCCTTCTGAGGCATTGTCTAGTATGACATCTATGCACTTTTCGAGGTTCTCATCGCTTACTACGCAGATGATCATCACCTTTGGCAATAAAATCATCGACTTCTCCGTACCGCGGTATATTTCTGAATAACCTTGCTGTAAACCGGCTCCACGAACGGGAACGACGGTCATACAAGGAATATCTGCATCGATCAAGCCTTTTTGAATAGCCTTTAATTTCGATGGTTTAACAATGGCTTCTACCTTTTTCATATCGTTTTTATTTAGCTATTATTCAAATGTGGTGTATGCTTCAACTCCAAATTCCACGGCATCAATACCGGCAGATTCTGCTTTGTGACTCAATCTAATTCCAATGGTCTTTTTCAATGCCATGAAGATAGCATATGTAGTTGCGAAGGAGAAAACACTAATCACGGAAACTCCGATTAATTGAGTGATAAATTGCGCACTTTCTCCGGTGATGAATAAACCATTTTTCTGAGAGAATAAACCCACGGCAATGGTCCCAAAGAATCCATTTACCCCGTGTACCGCCACGGCACCTACTGGATCATCGACTTTCATTTTATCAACGACTACTACTGCAATATCCACAATAGTACCAGCGATAAAACCAATGATTAATGCTGAATCAGCTGAAACAACATTACATCCGGCTGTAATAGCCACTAAACCGGCTAAAACTCCGTTGATTACCATCGTGATATCTACTTTCTTGTAGCGCATAAAGGTATACAACATGGTTGCCATACCTCCTGCTGCAGAAGCTAGGAAAGTATTTGTCGCTACTGAACCGATCAAATCCCATTTGCCTACAGCCCCTAGCGTAGAACCTGGGTTAAAACCGAACCATCCGAACCAAAGGATAAAGGCACCTACTGCGGATAAGGTTAAATTATGACCTGGAATGGCATTCGCCGTTCCGTCTTCGTTGTATTTTCCTAAACGGGGTCCTAAAACAATCGCACCAGCTAAGGCTGCAAATCCGCCCATGGCGTGAATAGCAGCTGAACCAGCGAAATCGTTAAATCCTCGAGTGGCTAACCAACCGCCTGGATTCCAAACCCAATTAGCTGCTAAAGGATATAAAATAGCACAGAATAGGGCTACATAAATGGCATAAGCCCACATTTTCATTCTTTCAGCTACACCGCCTGAAACGATCGAGATGGCTGCTACCGCGAAGCCCATTTGGATGAACCAGAAAAGGGAATTGGATATGGTCAGGCCTAAACCTAAATCGCCTTGCGTGATGCCCGTATCAAAAGCCCAATAGCCATTGGACTTGCCATAGGCAATCCCAAATCCGACTAAATAAAAGGCAACTCCTCCAAACATGATGTCAATCATGACTTTGGCAATAATACTGATGGCATTCTTAGAACGGACGAATCCGGCTTCTAGGAGGGCAAATCCTCCTTCCATTTGGAAAATTAAAGCGGCACATAGGGCCACCCAAACTGTGTCAATAGCGTGTGTGAGTTCCACTTGCTGAGCAGCAAGCGTGGCAGATTCATTCATGGTTTTGTTATTAGTATATAATGCTTTGTCTGCAAAAATAGAAAACGATTTGGAATATTCTGCTTTTTGGCGGAACTTTAATCTTCTCAAAAACCGATCTAATGAAGAAAATTTTCACCCTAATTTTAGTAAGCGTAAGCTATATTTCGCTTGCACAAAAACCAGCCATTATTCCCATTCCCTCTGAAGCCGTTTATCCATCGGGTAAGTTTGTTTTACCGGCGTCTATTTCCATCTCAGGTCCATCTGATTCTCAGCTGAAAGTGGGTTATGAGACTTTGGTAGGTAAATTAAAAAAGGCAACAGGTCGTGCAGTTAGCCTTAAATCATCGGGAGCTGCTTCCATTCAAATGCAGTTAGTTAACAACGCAAAATTAGGTGCGGAAGGATATGACTTGCAGGTAAACGCAAAAGGAGTAACGATTAAAGCGAATAAGTCAGCGGGTTTATTCTATGGAATTCAAACTTTACTACAGCTTTTACCTAAAGAGATTGAATCTAAAACGGTCGTTAAAGGAGTTAATTGGGCGATTCCTTATGCAAATATTACAGACACACCTCGTTTCGCTTGGCGTGGCCAAATGTTCGATGTGGCTCGTCACTTCTTTTCAAAAGAGGATGTGAAAAAATTCATTGACGATATGGTGGAATACAAATACAACATTTTGCACTTCCATTTAACCGATGACGAGGGCTGGAGAATCGAGATTAAATCTTACCCTAATTTGACTAAAAAAGGTGCTTTTAATGTGAAGAAAACAGGTCGTTTTACGACTTTTTCTATTCCAGAACCGAATGAACCGCGTGATTTTGGTGGCTTCTATACGCAAGAAGACATTAAGGAATTGGTCAAATATGGCCAGGAGCGTTTTGTCAATATTGTTCCTGAAATCGATGTTCCAGGCCATTCAATGGCTGCAGTTGCGTCTTACCCGGAGCTTTCTTGTACCCCAGGAGCTGATAAATACGAGGTGATTTCTGGTGAGCCGTTCATCGATTGGTCTCATGATCATCCAGTGGCTTTGCAAGATAATACGCTTTGCCCTGCAAATGAGAAAGTCTACACGTTCTTAGATAAGGTAATGGGCGAGGTAGCTAGTCTTTTTCCATATGAATACATCCACATGGGAGGCGATGAGTGCCCTAAGAACTACTGGGATAAGAATCCGGAGATTTTGGCTTTGAGAGCGCGAGAGGGTTTGAAGAATTCACAGGAGGTACAGGCCTATTTTGTCCGTCGTTTAGAAAAGATCATTACGTCTAAAGGGAAGCGTATGTTAGGCTGGGATGAGATTTTAGAAGGTGGAGGATTGCCAAAGGCAACAGCTGTTATGTCTTGGCGCGGTATTAAAGGTGGTGTAGAAGCGGCTCAGTTAGGCCATGAAGTAGTCATGACACCTAATGATAATGTCTATGTAGATTTAATGCAAGGTGATGCAGCCATCGAACCACCTGTATATAGAACCGTTCGTTTAACGGATTCTTATGCCTTTAATCCGGTTCCAGCGGGTGTAGACGCTAGATTAGTTAAAGGGGGACAAGCGAATATGTGGTCAGAGCAATTGTACAATTACCGCCATTTGCAATATATGATGTGGCCGCGTGCTTTGGCCATTTCTGAGTCTTTATGGTCACCTAGCGAGAACAAGAACTGGGTTGATTTTGTAGGAAGGGTGGAAGATCACTTCGCTCGTTTTGATGTGGCAGATAAAAAATATGCGCCTTCGATGTTTGAGGCCATTGTTAAGGTGACTAAGAATGCGAAAGGTGAATTATTTGTTGAATTGAAAAACGAAATTCCCGGGTTAAATATTCATTTTAGTTTTGATAATTCTTATCCAGATAATCATTATCCAGTGGCATCTGGTTTGGTAGCAGTGCCAAAGGATGCTGAACTGATGCGTATCGTTTCCTATCGCGGAACAAAAATGATGGGGCGTATGATGAATATCTCCCGTGCAGATTTAGAAAAAAGAGCTAAATAATGTTATTAAACCTTGTTTTTAGTATTTTATTATCAGTCGGGGTGCCCAATATTTCGGGCGCCTCAACTGCTTCTACGACGAACTATCTTTCAGTTAAGAAAGGATATGTGATGTCCTATAATGGAGCGGAAGGTAGAGCGAATTGGGTAGGCTGGACATTAAGCGCAAGCGACGTGGGTTCAGTAGAGCGAACAAATCGATTTATTCAAGACGAGTCTTTTCCACGTGGATTTAGGATTGTGGATGAAAGAGATTATGCTCATTCTGGATTTGACCGGGGCCATTTGTGCAATTCGGAGGACCGGACTTCTTCCTACTATTTAAACGAGGAGACATTTTTAATGTCTAATATGATTCCTCAAACTCCTGAATTAAATCGGGGACCCTTCAAGTTTTTAGAAGAATATTGCCGAAAATTAGCGGTTAAAAGAGGACAGAATCTGTTGATTTATACAGGAGGAATCGGGTCAAAAGGACGCCTTGGTTCTGGAGTAATCGTTCCAGCCTATTGCTGGAAGGTAGTGTATACACCAGACAGAATCTGGTGTATACTATTTCCTAATGAACGAGGTTTAAATAAAAACTGGCAGACCTATTCGGTGCCTTTGGAAAAACTAGAAAAAATGACGGGCTATCGTTTTCCGCGCAAACTAACGTAGCATGTAAATCGCTAGCTTCTTAGCAGCTAAGAAGTTTTCATATTCCAGCGGCGTTCTGCGGTTATTCGTGTACTCGGTATACAACCAAGGATCACCCAGCGCAAATACTTTTCCTTTACCCACTTTTGCCGTAGCCATCACCGGGTAACCTAAGTGATTCACTAATGACTTTGCGTTACCGCTTAACTTAAGCGTTGTGATCTCTTTAATATAGACCTTTTTAATCGAGTCAAAAACCTCATTACCAGCTGGAATCATTACCGCACCCTGTTCCCAATTACGTCCTTGAACAAAGTTTAAATTAGGTGCTACGAATTCAATACCAAAGCGCTTTGCTAGGATATTGAATTGAGGAATTTCGCAGTTCGTCGTGTCATTCGCTAGCAATATCAAATTTCCACCTGCTTTCACCCAAGCTTCGATTTCATTTGCCGCTTTAGCTGTCATGAAATTCGGTTTTGCCGTTTCTTTATAGCTATCTGGATCCACGATGATATAAATAGAAGCGCCTTTTAGATTTTCACGGGTAGGAGAGACTCCTAAGGTATCTAATGTGGCTCCTAATTGCTCGAATTGGATGCCCCATTGATTGAAACCAGAATCTTTGCGATCTTCCCACGTGTAGTGAAAACGGCTACCATTCTTTGTTTCGTGGTTAAAGAAATAGTCTAAAACGACTTTTTTCCCTGCGCCGATTGATAATTCTTTGGCGATTTCTATCTCTAATGAAGCAAGGATAAAAGGACCCACACCCTTTAAATCATCTGTACGTAATGGCTCGCTTAAATAATACTCATAGGATCCATCGCGGTAAGGAACGCCGCCTAATCCACCTACAGTAACGGTTTTTTCTAAATGAATATAGCCCGTTGCGTCTTTAGTGACGAATTCTTTCAAGATTCCTTTGTATCCTTTTTCTGCGTTCAAGCGGAATGAAGCAGGTAAATATCCTTTTCTAACTCCTTTCGCAAAAGAATAAACGAACATATTCGATGCAGAAGATTCGAAATAGTTGCCTTTTTTACCTGGATAACCTGGTAACTGGTACCAAACACCTGAAGCGGGATCTTGAATCTTCGCGATAGCGCCAGATAATTGATTTAATTGTCCAATTAATATCTTTCTAGAAGGATGGTTTTTAGGCATGTAATCTAATACATCGACTAAGGCCATCATGTACCAGCCCATTGAACGTCCCCAGAAGTTAGGGGAATGTCCGTTTGTCTTATTGGCCCAAGGTTGCGCTTTGGCCTGATCATAAGCGTGGAATAAAAGCCCAGTTTTGGCGTCGATGGCGCCTTTGTACATCAATTGAAACTGCTTGATGATATCCGCCCAGTTGTCTTGATTCGTGATTTGTCCGTATTCTGCGTAGAATGGCTCGAGCATATACAATCCATCTAACCACATTTGGTTCGGGTATCTTTTCTTATGCCAAAATCCGCCATCCGCATCTCTAGGCTGCTGCGCAATCTGCTTTCTTAAGAGGTCTGCAGCCTTTTTATAGCGTTCGTCCCCTAATTCTTGATACAAATACAACAGCATTCGACCTGTCGTAATATTATCCGAATTGTATTCGTCGAAATGATAGGTGCGGATGTTTCCATTCGCATCTACGAAACTGTCGATGTTCTTTTTGATGTAGTTAAAGTAGGTTGCGTCCCCCGTTCTTTGGTAGACATGTACCAAAGCCTTCAAAACCAGCCCTTGCTCATAATCCCAACCCGCCGGTTTTCCCGGTTTCACTGTGATTGAATCCTTGTGCGTATGCATAATGGACTTCGCCATAAGCTCAGAGTAGTTTTGAGCACTAATAGCCGTGCTTAAACCCAAAAAAAGAACGATCAGTTTTTTCATGTTATCTTAAATCAGCAATTTCTGCAAAATCCATATCAGTATAATCCTTGTTCTCACCAGCCATTCCCCAGATAAAAGAATAATTCTTCGTACCAGCTCCACTGTGAATCGACCAAGGTGGCGAAATAATCGCTTGGTGGTTGTGCACCCAAATATGTTTAGTCTCGGTCGTTTCGCCCATTAAATGCAATACTGCGTGTCCAGGAGTTACATCAAAATACAAGTAAGCTTCCATGCGACGATCATGTACGTGCGCAGGCATCGTATTCCAAACCGAACCTGGCTCCAAAATCGTCAAGCCCATCACTAATTGACATGACTGAATACCCTCGTTATGAATGTATTTATAAATAGTGCGGTGATTAGACGTTTCCAACGTGCCTAACACGACCGTACTAACTTGCTCGCGATCTAATTTTGCATTCGGATAAGAAGCGTGAGCGGGAGAAGATAATAAGTAGAATAGAGCTGGATTTTCAGAGGATTCAGAGCTGAAACTTACTTCCTTAACCCCACGTCCCACGTATACAGCACCTAATTTATCGATCGTAAATTTCTCGCCATCTGCCGTAACGCTTCCTTTTCCACCCACATTGATTACGCCTAATTCGCGTCTCTCCAAGAAGAAATTAGCTCGTAATTTTTCTGGGTTAGGCAGGCTTAGTGTGTTCAGTACGGGCATCGCACCACCAATGATCATGCGATCATAAATGGTGTAGGTTAATTGTATTTGATCCGCATGAAAAATCTTCTCAATTAAGAAATTATCTCTGATCTCTTGATTCGTAAAGGTGGAAACTTCCTTCCGGCTCGCCTCAAATCTATAGTCCATTCTAATATGTTTTTTCTATTTGTTTTTTGATGTAAAGCGCCATTGCGCCTAATTCTACTGTATATTTACACGTTTTATGCCAAAAGAGTTCATTAGCAGCCTTTCTCATTTTCTGATTCCTATCGGTTTTCAATCGATAGCAGAAGGATTATGGTTTCACGAATCCTCGAAGGTACGCATAAAAGCCATGCCGGGAAATTCAGAAGAGGGAGACATGTGTATTTGGGAAGATCAATGGCTATCTCGTCGTGAAGCGATTGAAAAACATATCATCGCCCGAACGACAACTTTACGTTCGGTTTTCGCTCGTGATACGCGAATTGTAGCTATTGGTTCGGAAGCCGCTCGTGAATTTTTAGATCAGGAACACGTAAAAGGTTTTTTAAAAGGCTCCAGCTATTATGGTTGCATTGTCCCACCGCATCGGGTATTTCGGGGAATCGAAAGTGGTTATTCTTATAAGGGGAGTCCGTTATTAGCAGTTGCGGTATTTGGGAAATCATTGCGCATGAAAGAAGCTAGTTTAGAAGGCTGTTTGTCTGGCGAACTTATTGAAATTGCGACATTATCAACGATTCGTTTAGTGGGCGGTTTGACAAAATTCTTGCAGGCCTACAAAGATTTGTATCCTGAAACGCATAACGTAATGACCTACGTGGACAAGGAATGGAATTCGGGGAAGGGATTTTTATCGGTAGGGTTTACTAAAGTCGGGGAGACCGAGCCGATACAGTTAGAGAATCGGTTGACCAAAGGGAATTTGAAATTACGCTATGTCTACAGATAAGAAGCTCATCGTACTTTTAGGGCCCACAGCGAGTGGAAAAACGGCATTGGCAGTAGAAATTGCTTGTGCCTTGGATGGCGAAATCATTTCTGCAGATTCCCGCCAAATCTACCGCCGCCTCGACATAGGCACCGGAAAGGACTTAAAGGAATATGGATTTATTCCCTATCACCTAATAGATAGCCATGAGATAGGAGAGGCCTTTTCTGTTGCTCATTTCCAAAAAGCAGCCTATGATGCCATTAATGACGTTATTTTCCGCGAAAAGCAGCCCATATTGTGCGGTGGAACGGGTTTGTATATCGAATCCTTACTTGCGAATTACCAATTCTCTCATGTACCTCATTTTCTGTCAGAGCCATTGGATATTCAATTCCCTCATCTGGTTTTTGGATTAAATCCATCGACAGATTTGCGTCGGGAAAAAATCTCTACCCGTTTCAAAGCCCGTTTAAAAGAAGGAATGTTGGAGGAAGTTCAACAGCTATTATTCGAGGGTGTGAACCCGGAGGAATTGCGTTGGATGGGTTTAGAATATAAATGGATTGTGAATTATGTGGAAGGACTTATTTCTCGGGAGGAATTGGAGAAGGGGTTAGAAACAGCTATTCATCAGTTTGCGAAACGCCAAATGACCTATTTCAGAAAAATGGAACGATCCGGAATCGAAATAAATTGGATTCCGGAGAACCTTGATTTTCAAGGGAAAAGAGATTTTATCTTGAATTTTATCTAAATTTTTAAACAGAGCTATTGCAAAATGTGTAAAAACGCCTTACTTTTGCAATCTCTTAAGGAGACAGAGAGTTGGCAGAGTGGTCGATTGCGGCAGTCTTGAAAACTGTTGACTGTTACAGGTCCGGGGGTTCGAATCCCTCACTCTCTACCAGAGCGAAAAGCGAAACGAAAGTTTCGCTTTTTTTGTTTCAGGTCATTTAATTAAATTTAGGGATGAAATTATACCTAGTACCCACGCCCATTGGAAATTTAGAGGATATCACCTTGCGTGCGATTCGAATCTTAGGCGAAGTGGATGGTATATTGGCCGAAGACACGCGTAATTCAGGGCAATTATTAAAGCACCTGAATATCTCCAAACCTCTTTATTCCCATCATGCTCACAACGAACACACGGGTGTTCCAGGAGTCATCAAGATGTTGAAAGAAGGAAAATCATTAGCCTTAATCTCCGATGCAGGTACGCCTGGTATTTCTGATCCAGGTTATCTATTAGTAAAAGCTTGTGTTGATAATGGAATCGAAGTTGAGTCTCTTCCGGGAGCCACCGCCTTCGTTCCGGCACTGGTTAATTCAGGGTTTCCTACCGATCGTTTCGTTTACGAGGGTTTTTTACCCCATAAAAAAGGTCGCCAAACACGCTGGAAAGCTTTGGCTGAAGAAGAAAGAACCATCGTGTTATATGAATCTCCACACCGATTAGTGAAGGCTTTGGAACAAATAATCGAATTTATATCTCCTGATCGACAGGTTATGGTAGGTCGAGAATTAAGTAAAATGCACGAGCAAATGGTTCGCGGGACTGCTACTGAAGTATTAGCTTATTTCACAGCTCATCCAGATAAAGTACGAGGTGAAATTGTGATTGTTATTGCAGGAAAATAGATGAAGAAGCTCCTTTTATTTTTATTGATTTCTTTAGCTGCGAAAGCTCAATTGAGTTCCAAAGCAGAGGTGGTACTTATTACTGTGGCTCCAGGAAAGGAGCTGCACTCCGCTTTTGGACATACTATTTTGTGGGTTAATGATCCCTCTAATGGAATTGATCGGGCTTATAGTTATGGAACCTTTGATTTTAGAACGGAGAATTTCTATCTAAAATTCTTAATGGGCACCTTACCCTACACGATCTCCGTGCATTCCATGCAAGATGAGTTCAATTATAATGCGCAATACGAGAAGCGGGGAATGATTGCCCAAAAACTACAACTCGATTCCCTTCAGAAAAATGCCATTTTTCAGGCTTTAGAAAAAAATTTATTGCCTGAAAATAGAGAATATGCCTACAAATTCTTCTATGACAATTGCTCTACACGTATTAGAGATATGATTGAACGCAATGCGCCAGGTAAATACCGTTGGAATCAAAGCCCTTCGCTGGAGGGCAAATCCTACCGGGATTGGATGAACAAGTATTTACAACCTAATTCCTGGGTAACGTTAGGAATGAATCTAGCTTTAGGTGTTCCTTCGAATGTGAAGACGAACGCTTCGCAAGCTTGTTATTTGCCAGATAACTTAGCTGCAGCGACCAATTTAGCTTCTAAATTATCTGCGAATCCAGTTAGTTTGTACGACGGAGGAATAGCTCCTGAAGCAGGTTTTGATTTCACGGGACCTTATGTGATTTTAGGTATACTGACACTATTGATCGGATTCTTGACTTTCAAGAATGTCTTTCCCTATGCAGCAGATGTGGCATTATTTAGTGTAATCGGAATTCTTGCTTGGTTTGTTTTCTTCTTAGGAACCGCTACGAATCACGAGGTGATGGCCTGGAATCCGGCATCCCTCATGTTGTTCCCGTTTAATTTTCCAATGGTATTTTGGTTTGCTCGAAATCCGTTGAAGTGGAAGAAATATTTGCAAGTAATTACGCTACTATGTTTTGCAGGCCTAGTGTGGTCTGGAATGCAGTTTTTGCCGATGGTTTTAGTCGGTTTACCTATATTTATCCGTTTAATTGGATTGTCCTTCTTTAAAAAATAAATGCGTTATCTATTCCTTTTGCTTTCTTTCTGTAGTTTTTCACAGGAGGTTTTCAGTCCCATTATTCCGCGGAAAGAATTTCAGCCGTTGAAGATTGAGCGTATATTAAAAGCTGATGGGTATTTAGATGAATCCGAGTGGTCTAATGCTCCTTCAATGGCCTTGGACTTTCAGGTAGAGCCGTTTCAAGGCAATAAGGCTTCGTTTTCTTCACAGGTTAAAATGCTGTACAATCAGCAATTTCTGTATGTGGCCGCCATATTAAAGGATACGATAGGGAAGAATGCATACCGAGCGCCTAATTTAAAACGTGATTATCAATTCGTTGAAAATGATTTATTTGGAATCGCCATTGATGGCTTTAATGATAAGCGCAATGCGTTGGTTTTGCAGTCGAATGCTTACGGGGCTCAGCGAGACCTTTTAGCCTTTGATGATCGACAATTTGACATAGATTGGGATGGTTTGTACCGCGTGAGAACACAGCGGTCAGATTCTTCTTGGGTGGCTGAGTTTGCTATTCCATGGCAAACGCTGCGGTATCCTAAAACGGATGGAACAAAAGCACAGGACTGGGGCATTAATTTCTTTCGTGTTAGGCGGGCAAGTAATGAATTAGCTGTTTGGTCGCCACATCCACGCTCCATGAGTCCGCTTCGGATGGATTATGCGGGTAAATTATCGGGAATTATTCCTCCGCCACCCACCTCAACGAACATTCGCTTTATTCCCTATTTATTGCAGGTTTCGAAGAATTCGGAAGGTACAGAAATCGGAAATTCATCGTCAAGTGATTTTAAACTAGGAGGCGAAATTAAGTGGGCCATCAGTCCTACTTCCATCATGGACTTTACATTTAATACGGATTTTGCCCAAGCTGATGTAGATCGACAGGTAAATAATATTTCTCGTTTTTCTGTTTTCTTCCCAGAGCGTCGTCAGTTTTTTTTAGAGAATGCATCGCTCTTTTCTGCGGGTTTAGCACCTGTTAGTGAAGTGGTGGGTGGATCGATGTACATTCAGCCCTTCTTTAGTCGTACGATTGGTTTAGATAAAAATGTAAATCCCATTGCCATTACAGCGGGTACGAGGTTTGTGTATCGTTCAGAAAAAAGAAATTTTGGTGGAATCTATATGCGCCAAGGCGAGGGGGATGGTGATCCATTTACAAATTTTATAGTGGGTCGATATTCGGAGAATTTTGGTAAACAAAACAGGATAGGAGCGATTGTTACGACTAAATCTTCTCCCTCAAATATCGCTACAACTGGGGCAGTAGATGCCTTTATTCGCTTCAATGATAAATTCTCTTTCAGTGGAATGGGTACAATGACCCAGGATTCCAGGAATAATAAGCAGGGATTTGCGGAGTATGGACAATTTCTGTATAAAGACAATTTAGTCACCCTATATTGGACACATACCCTAGTTTCGGATGATTATAATCCTGAAATGGGATTTGTTTCAAGGAAAAATGTGCTATCTAATTCTCAAGGTATTGATTTTAATGTGCGTGGAAAATGGTTACCTAAATTTGTTCGATTTTGGCAGCCAGGTGTTTATACGGAAGTGTATCACAGTCTAAAGACGGGAAATATTGTGGAACAAAAATTAGTTTCAGGTCCCTTATGGTTTAATCTGCAAAATGGGGGTATCATTGGTGGCTACATAGATGCGAGCGTTCAGAACTTGGAAGATGATTTTAATCCAGTGGGTATTCGAATTAAACCAGGTTCATATTCGTATTTTAGAAAAGGATTTTTGTTAGCGAGTGATCCGAGTGCAAAATATTCTGGATCTACAGAATATGGTTGGGGAGGATTTTTTGATGGAACGTTACAAATGGTCGATTCTAAGTTTCGGATAGCCCCCATCCCGCATGTGAATTTGGGCTTATCTTGGAATTGGAGCAAATTTGAGGATGTAGGTGTGGCTCGCGAGACGAAAGAGGTGAATCTGTTGATTTTGGAGACTCGAATGGCTATCAATCCGCGTTTGCAATTAATAGGCTTCTATCAGAAAAATACGACCGACAATTTGAATTCAGTCAATATGCGATTGGCTTGGGAATACCAGCCCTTGTCCTATGTATATCTAGTATTTAATACCCTGAATTACCAAGGTTCCGACAGCACCCAGCAGAAGCAACAAAGTTTTTTAGCTAAATTGTCCTACCTAAAGCAATTTTAACATGAAGATCGAATTACGTAGTGATACCTTTACTTTACCTACCCCAGGAATGCGGGAGGCGATGTTTTCTGCACCTTTAGGCGATGATGTATTCGGGGAGGATCCTACAGTAAACGCGCTAGAAGCGAAATTAGCTCAGCTTTTTAACATGGAAGCTGCGCTTTTTTGTGTGTCTGGTACACAATCAAACCAGATTGCGATTTCTGTTCATGTCTCTAAAGGTCAGGAGGTCATTTGCGACGAACTATCTCATATTTATTTATACGAAGGGGGTGGTATCATGGCGAATGCGGGTGCTTCAGTTAAATTATTGAAAGGTGATTTAGGTCGTTTAAACGTTTCTCAAATCCGTGCAGCTATTTCGCCTGATGATATTCACGCTTGCGAAAGCCGTCTGGTCAGTTTAGAAAATACGGTCAATAAAGGCGGTGGAAGCATCTATACTTCCGAGGCCTTGCAAGAGATTTCTGATTTTTGTCGTTCAGCCGGGATTCCACTTCACTTAGATGGGGCTCGTATATTTAACGCTTTAGTTGAATCGGGTCAGAGTCCTGCACAATTTGGCGCTTGGTTCGATTCTATTTCTGTTTGCTTATCGAAAGGATTAGGGGCTCCCATAGGCTCCGTGCTGTTAGGCTCTAAAGATTTTATTAAAAAAGCCCGACGTGTACGTAAGCGATTAGGGGGTGGTTGGCGACAAGCAGGATTATTAGCGGCGGCCGGTATTTATGCTTTAGACCACCAAGTGGATCGTTTGAAAGAAGATCATGCACGTGCTCGCGCAATTGCCTCTGTTTGCGAGAAACTTCCTTGGGTTAAATCCATTCTACCTGTTTCGACTAATATTGTTATTTTGGAATTGCAAGACGGTTTGCCATCGGTTGATAAAGTGGCTAAATTGAAAGAGAAGGGCATTTATTGTGCTCCTTTTGGTCCTAGCTACGTGCGTTTTGTGACTCATTTAGGCTTTGATGACGAGGCACTTCAGGCATTTACAGAACGAATTTCTGAGTAAAATAAGCGATTTTACGCCTTCTATAAGAAATTAATTCTTATGCAGCGAAAGGCGTTTAAAATGTATTTACTTCCGGGTCATTCGGTAGAATACAAGAAGAGACATGAGGAAATTTGGCCCGAATTAGTCGAATTACTCCATCAAGTAGGCGTTCAAAACTATTCCATTTTCCTTGATGAAAGTACCCGTACCCTATTTGGGTATTTAGAGGCACCGGACTTAGCTGCTTTGGATTCTTTACCCGCTCAAGCTATCATGAAACGTTGGTGGGCCTATATGGCCGACATTATGGAAACGAATGCGGATAATTCTCCAGTATCTATTGATTTAACCCCAGTATTTTATTTAGCCTAATGAAGAAGTTACTTTTTTTATTATTGCCTTTTGTGGCTTTATCTGCTAAGCCAGATCGCGCTAAAGTATTGTCGAACATGCATCTCGCGAAAACCTATTTCCAAGGAGTTTGGCCTGACGTGACGAAAGTAATTGTGAGCCCTGATAAGACGCGTCCGTCGAATATTTGGACTCGTTCGGTCTTTTATGAGGGATTGATTGAATTGTATAAATTAGATCCCCGTGCTTCTGATTTAAAATACATGGAGGATTGGGGAGAGTTCCATAAGTGGTCTCTTCGCAATGGTTTAAAGACGAGGAATGCGGATGACCAGGCCTGTGGACAAGTATACTTGGATTTATTTGATCTTAAAGCTGATTCAGCACGGATTAAACCCATAAAAGAGAATATTGATAACATGGTGGCTTCAGAAAAGGCGAATGATTGGTCCTGGATTGATTGCCTTCAGATGAGTATGCCTGTGTTTACTCGTTTAGGAGTTCGCTTTAAGAATGATGCTTATTTCACTAAAATGCACGACTTGTATGCAGATACTAAAGGTAAATTATACAATCAGCAGGAGCATTTGTGGTGGCGTGATAAAGATTTTATTCCTCCGTATAAAGAACCCAATGGAATGAATTGTTATTGGTCTCGTGGTAATGGTTGGGTTTTTGCAGCGCTAGCCAGAACCTTAGATTTGATGCCGGCGAATGCACCTCATCGTGCGGAATATGTAAAAGATTTTCAAGACATGGCAGCTGCTTTGTTACCTCTGCAGCGCAAAGATGGATTCTATAATGTGAGTTTGACGGATGAGTCTAATTATGGGGGTCCAGAATTAACAGGAACGTCACTATTTGTCTATGGAATGGCTTGGGGAATCCGTCAAGGATTATTACCGGCCTCAAAATATCAAAAGTCTGTTGATAAGGGATGGAAGGCCATTGATTCTTGTGTTCAGCCAAATGGTTTTTTGGCCTATGTGCAAGGAACAGGAAAGGAACCTAAAGATGGACAACCAGTCACTAAAACCTCTGTTCCTAATTTTGAAGACTTTGGAGCGGGATGTTATTTGTTAGCAGCATCAGAAATCTTGAAGACTAAATAGTATATTTTCTAGTTGGTTTAGGATTTTATTCTTAGTTTTGCCGCTCAATAAATAAAATACCATGAAGAAAGTCATTATTGGTTCTTTGGTAGGCGGCTTAATTATCTTTATTTGGCAAACCTTATCCCATGTAGCATTCAATCTGCACGAACCTGTTCAGCAATACACAGCGAAACAAGACTCTATTTTAACTTATTTAAAAAAGATCGAACTAGAACCTGGTGGTTATATGTTACCGCGCATGAGTCATAATCAGTCCATGGAGGAGTTGGAGGGTTTTACGAAATCAATTGCAGGTAAGCCATGGGGTCGCGTTATTTATTATCCTTCCTACAAAACGGACATGACCATGAATATGGTTCGTGGTTTTGTACTTGATGTGTTTATGGTGTTTTTGTTGGTTTGGATCATTTCAAAATTGAAAATTCCACGAAAGTCGACTATAGTTGGTATTTCTATTGTGATTGGTTTCATTGCCTTTTGTAATACCTCCTACACGGAACATATCTGGTATCCAGTTTTTGATTTACGAGCACAATTAATCGATGCAGTAGTTGCTTGGGGTTTATGTGGTCTTTGGTTAAGTCGGTATTTTGGTCAAAAAAATTAAATCAAGGGCTCCATCTGGAGCCTTTTTTCTTATCTTGCTTCTTAATTATTCTATTATTCTATGAAAATTAAACACCTCATCATCGGATTGTTCGCAACTTTGCCTTTACAATCTGTTTTTGCACAAGATTATCCCACTGATTATTTAAGTCCTGAATTTCATGCAGGCCGTAGAGCTGCCTTTAAAGAGAAAATGTCAGATAAAGGGGTCGGTATCTTTTTTGCCTCCCAGACGCGTCAAAGAAGTAATGATACAGAGTTCCAATACTCCCAAAACAAAAATTTTTATTATTTAACAGGTTTAGAGGAGCCTAATGCCGTTTTATTGTTATTCAAGCAACCGGTGACTTTGTTAGGAAAGACAGGAACTGAGTTTATTTTCGTACAAAACCGCGATCCATTTAAGGAGCTTTGGACGGGTAAGATTTTAGGGGCAGAAGGTTTCAAGGCGAAGAGTAAAATGGATAACGTTTTCATTAATGATCAATTTAATTCAACTACTATTTCGTTAGCTGGAATAGATTCCGTCTATACTTTGTATCGTACGGAGGGAATTTTTACAAAATACCAAGCTAAACCAGATCCTTTAACTCGCATGGCGTCATTAGTGGATAGTTTAGTGATTGCCTCTGCTAAACCTTTGGCCTCTAGAACTACTTTAAATACTTTACGTAATTTACGTGGTATTAAGTTGCCGGAGGAGATTGCTTTAATTCAAAAAGCGGCTTCAATTAGCGTATTAGGACATAATGATGTGATGCGTGCGGTTAAACCAGGAATGAAAGAATACCAGGCTCAGGCCATTATGGAATACCATTTTAAGAAGGAGGGATCTGAATATCCCGGCTATAATAGTATTAATGGGGCGGCAGAAAATGCGTGTGTTTTGCATTATATAACGAATCTGAAAACCGTAAAGGACGGAGATCTATTATTAAGCGATTGTGCGGCGGAATACCATGGGTATACAGCTGATGTTACGCGTACCGTTCCTGCCAATGGTAAGTTTACTGAAGCCCAAAAAACCTTGTATGAAATCGTTCTAGCAGCCCAAGATGCAGGAATTGCAGCTTGTAAAGCAGGTGCTCCTTTTGCTGATATCGATGCGGCTTCACGGGCTGTTGTGAATGCTGGTTTAATCAAATTAGGTATTGCGGCAAATGAAAAAGAAGCGCGTACTTATTTTCCTCATGGAACTTCACATCATTTAGGTTTAGATGTACATGATTTAGGTCCTCGCACATTAGCAGCTGGGGTTGTAGTGACAGTAGAGCCTGGCATTTATATTCCTGCAGGAAGTAAATGTGATAAGAAATGGTGGAATATCGGTATTCGTATCGAAGATGATATTTTAATTACTCAGACAGGTAATGTGAATCTTTCCAAAGGTTCTCCGAGATCCGTCGCCGAAATTGAAAAAATGGCCGCACAGAAATCAATTTTTTAAATTATATCTCAACTAATTATGTCAACAACAAAAAAAGTAATCGCATTCCTTTTCGTAGGACTATTCATTTCATCTTTTAGCTCCTTTGCTTTAGATAATCCAGATGCCATCGTAGGGGTTTGGAAAACTGGTGAAGGTAATGCCATGGTCAAGATTTATAAGAATGGAAATAAATACCAAGGCAGAGTAGTTTGGTTAAAAGAGCCCAATGATCCCGAAACCGGTAAGCCGAAATTAGATAAGAATAATAGTGATCCAGCTGCCAAGTCCAAGCCGGTATTAGGACTAATTAATATTTGGGGATTTGTACCTAAAGAGGAGAATCTTTGGGATGAGGGAAATATTTACGATCCTAAAAATGGGAATACTTATTCCTCTACCATGAAATTAATTAATGCCAATTCACTAGAAGTGCGAGGCTATATCGGTGTCTCGCTCATCGGTAGAACAGATACCTGGACAAGGCAAGTAGCCAAGTAGTCAGGCAATAAAAAAAGGCTCTTTATGAGCCTTTTTTTATTAAGGAGAGACTAAGTTTAAACTGAAATTAAAGTAGAGTGGATTTCCCAAATTACTCGTGAAATACCGATCAGCCTCTTCTTTTCCATCGTATTTGTTCATGACATCAAAACGGTAATTGTATCGTAAGCCGACCTGTGCACTAAACCATAAAAATCCAGTTATTTTCTTATCCCACATGATTCTCGGTTTAAATTCTCCTCTTTGGATATAAAATAAATCTCTTTGAGTACCAGGTATCGGCATGGAGAATTGATTACCCTCTAACTCAAATCCTGCTTGGATCATATTAGAAGTGTTGATGTTATATCGGATAAATCCTCTTGCTGGTAACAAGAGCTCCATTCCCCATTTATCATTGAATGTTTTGTTCCAAAGCAATACAGGCACATAAATCAGTCTACCAGCTCGGTATGTTCGAGCAATACCCGCCCCAATCATATTTTTCTCCGACTTTTTCCAGCCATATATTCCTGTTGCACTAAGCGTAAGGGCATTGGATGTCACTTTTGCTTGTTCATTAAACAAGCCATTCACATCAGCACTTGCTTGGAAAATGAGAAAATTAGTCTCATTCAGTGGTTTGAAAATGGTTGTATTTAGTCCCGCACTAATTAGGGAGGATTGATTTAATTGTTTAGCGAAAGCATTGCTACCAGGATTCTCAATCTGAAACTGTGATCCCCAATAATTTGCCCCTAATTGCCATATGATTTTGTTTGTAGCTACTACGGGAATATTCAATTGTGCCTTAAAGGCATTTACTTGGTTCACATGTCGATCTTCTAGGATTGAAATAGATTCAGAAATTCGAATGCCAGGCATGTGAAATTCACCGTTGTATTCATAGCCAAAACTGATGATTTTCTGAGGTGTTTGGTTGAGTACTTTCTGCGTTGTATATCTTTTTACGCCTTCAGGTTCGCCATAATTGCTGTAATCCTCTAAGACTTCTGTGCTGTCTGTTTGAGAATATGATAAAAATGAGGTAAGCAGTAAACAAAGTGAGTAGACTATTTTCATTGTGAAGTGGAGTTTAAAATTGCGTAAATATATTCCAAAAACTTATAGGAAAATGAAACGAGTAAATAAAAATACATGATTACTTATAATGGGAGACTTTAATTAGTTGTAATAGGGCAAATTTCAAAAAGTAGCTGATAGGTTATGTTGTCAATGCACCTAATTATCTCTATTTGAACTTTTTCATCTTGTAAAATATCTTTAAATTTACTTTATGTCAAAAAGATTAGTACCACTCATTAATGCATTTGGTTTAACAGATGGGATTATTTTTTTTATACGACGCATTTTTAAAAAAGATGGGTGTTATAGATCTGGCCGTTACAAGACTAATATTTATTTAAGAAATAAATATGCGGATAAAATTACTTTTAAACAGGTTTTTATAGAGGGGCAATATAATTTTCACATTCCCTTTACGCCAAAAACCATTTTAGATGGTGGCGCTAATATTGGGCTCGCTTCCGTTTATTTTTCACACCGATACCCCAGCGCAAGTATAGTAGCAGTTGAGCCTAGTCAAGAAAATTTTAATGTGTTTGAAAAAAACATTGTCAATTTCTCAAATGTAAAATCAAAGCTTGGGGGCATCTGGAATGATAACAAGCACCTTTCAATTGTTAATTCGAAAGAAAACGACAATGCATTTATGGTGGAAGAAGTTAATGCTTCGACGCCCGGCAGTATTCCTGCCTTTTCGATAAGTTCCATTATGCAAGAAATGAATTGGTCAACCATTGACTTATTAAAATTGGATATTGAAGGATCGGAGAAAGAAGTGTTTGAAAAAAATTATGAATCTTGGTTACCACACACTAAAATGATCATTATTGAAGTCCATGATCACATGCGCAAAGGTGCAGCTAAGTCTGTGTTTGCAGCTACAAACAAGTATAATTTTTCATTTTCAATGAATCATGAAAACCTAATTTTTGTGAATTTGGATTTCTAAATAGTTTTACTGTCTCCCTGCAACCCTATTTACCTCTATTTATAAGTCATAAAATAAATGAGGCCTGGATTTTATCCGGGCCTCGCATTTAATCATTGGGAAGAGTTAATCCCTTGTGGAATCGGAGGGACTCGAACCCTCGTCCAAACCTAGAGAACTGCTGCTTTCTACACGTTTAGATTTGATTATTTTTCGATGTTAGATAGGTTCAAATCAGACCTTACCTACCACTTATCCTCTGGATACTACTGAACCGTTAGAGAAATCGGATTCAGCGACTCTGCATGTCGACGCTCAGAATCCCCCGTCGGCAGAGTTTGGACAGGGCTGAACGATGGCAATTGGTTAGTCTATCAGACTAAGCAGCCATGGCATACGAAGTATTGCCAGCTATAATTCGAAGGTTTTTTTAACAGGAAATGCCTACAACTCCCGACGTGCTTACAACCGGACTACATAAGCTGTCAAAACCGGTCGATCCCAAATAGAAAGACGAAGATACAAAAATTACACGGGCAATGCAGTAGTCTGTTTGATTTCATCCATCACAAATAAGGAGCTAATGTGAGCAACAGAGGGTAAAACCGCCAGTTTTTGTTGGTAAAATTGATTATAACTTTCTACATCAGCACTGACTACGTTTAAATAGTAGTCAAAGTTTCCTGAAACCAAATGACAAGAGGTTACCTCTGGAAAGTTTAGGATGGCAGCTTCGAATTCGCGAAAGTTCTTCCGGTTTTGTTTCTCCAAGGTCACCTGGCAGTGTACTAAAAGTCCTAAATTTAGTTTCTTTCGATTTAAAAGTGCAGCATATCCTTGAATATAACCCTCAGACTCCATGCGTTTTATTCGGTCGTGAGTAGGGCTCAAGGATAGGTTTACTTGCTCAGATATTTCTTTGAGAGTTTTTTGGCTGTCATTCTGAATGATTCGTAAGATCTTGTGGTCTAATTCATCTAGATGTGTGCTTTTTGCCATAAACTTTTCGGTTTCAAGGTTTTAAAGTAATTAGATTTTATTGTTTTTTCTGTAATTATTTAATTTAAAAGTAAATATTACTTATTATATGATTATATGCAAGATTATTTATTGTCTTATATATATTTGTCATGTATTATACTTCATCAAAGGTAGAGGCCAGCGGATTTTTTTCGGTGGCCTTTCTTTTTAAAAATCGTACGTTATGATCATAGGTGTCCCTAAAGAAATTAAAATTCAGGAGTTTCGGGTTGGTTTAACTCCAGCGGGTGTTCAAGGTTTAACGGCTAACGGACATCAGGTGTATGTGCAAGCTGGTGCTGGTGAAGGTTCTGGTTTATCGGATGCGCAATATGTGGCTTCAGGTGCTCAAATTTTAGCAACGGCTGTAGAGGTGTATGCCATTGCAGATATGATTGTGAAGGTAAAAGAACCTTTGGAAGCTGAGTATCCCCTTATAAAGCGTAATCAAATTCTATTTACGTATTTCCATTTTGCTGCCTCAAGAGAATTAACGGAAGCAATGATTGCTTCTAATGCGGTTTGTATAGCTTATGAAACAGTGGAATTAGCGGATCGAAGCCTGCCTTTATTGACTCCCATGTCAGAGGTAGCCGGTCGAATGGCGATTCAGGTGGGTGCCTTTTATTTGGGAAAGCCTCAAGGTGGGAAAGGAAAGCTATTAGGAGGTGTACCAGGAGTAAAGCCGGCTAATGTCCTAATTTTAGGAGGCGGAGTGGTAGGAACTCAGGCGGCTAAAATGGCAGCTGGTTTAGGTGCAAATGTCACAATTATGGATACGAATTTGGCGCGCTTACGCTATTTAAATGACGTAATGCCTGCGAATGTTTCTACCCAGTTTTCTACTTCCTATGCGATTCAAGAAGCTTTAGCTTCAGTGGATTTAGTGGTGGGGGCTGTTTTATTGCATGGTGCCAAAGCTCCTCATTTAATTAAACGTGATGACTTGAAGAGGATGGCTCCAGGTTCGGTTTTAGTAGATGTGGCAGTGGACCAAGGGGGTTGCATAGAGACATGCAAACCTACGACGCATGAGAATCCCATTTATGAAATAGACGGAATAGTGCATTATTGCGTGGCTAATATGCCAGGAGCAGTGCCTCAAACGTCTACGATGGCATTAACCCAAGCAACTTTACCTTATGTGCATTTGTTGGCTAATCTAGGTTGGACGGAAGCTTGCATCCAAAATGAAGCCTTGAATAAAGGATTAACGATCTATGATGGAAAATTATTCCATCCGGGTGTAGCGGCTACCTTCAATCTTTAGAAGAACCGTTCGTGAAAATTGACCAAGAATATCTCGTGTGTGGCTCTGGTAATAGCCGTATAAAGCCAACGCAGGTATTCTGGGTCGATTTGTTCTTCTTTTAAATAACCCTGATCTACAAAAACGGCTGACCATTGTCCACCTTGAGACTTATGCACCGTTAGAGCATAGGCGAATTTCACCTGCAAGGCATTTAAATAGGGATCTTTTCTGATCGCCTCCGTACGTTCTTTTTTCTTCGGAATATGGGCATAATCTTCGCATACAGAGTCATATAGTTTTTTGTTTGCCTCTTTTCCTAAAGCGGATTCAGAAGAATGCAATGTTTCTAAGAGAATTTTAGCCTCTATGGTTGGATGGTCTTCGTAATCACATAGCCTCAAAGTAACATCCAAGAAACGCTGCCCATGCATTTCTTCTTCACGTTTGATCTTCATAATCTCCACGAAATCTCCATTGGCTAGAAATCCGGCAGGCGAATCCTCCTCTAACCAATGGTAATTGTTCCGAACGATCATCAATAAATCGCCACTTGAAATCTCATCTTCTTGATATAAAATCGTTCTTCGGACGAATTCATTCAATTGAACAGCACTTTTATTAGATCGAGTTAGCAAAATCGTTTCCTCTTTCCCAAACTTCTTGTAGGCATAATGCATCCCATCCTCCATCTTTTCACCCGTCATCCGGAAGATATCTTTGAAAGATCTGGTATTGAATTTAATGGCAGTTGAATTCGCTAAAAGCAATTGCCTTAAAGAGGTCGCATTGAATAAAATTCCGGAGTCAAGGTCTTGGCGCATGACATCTGTTAACTCATGGTCAAGTACTTCCATATGAAACTCAGATGCGATATAATCTTTCGAAAGGGCAGGGGATAAACTTTTTCCTACTGGTGGTAATTGAGCCGTATCACCCACAAAGATTAATTTGTTACCTGTATGTCCATTTTCTGGATTCGTAAACACGTATTCGATTAAATCGGTTAAAAGGCTATTTGTTCCAAAATCTGATTCATCCGTGATCATCGATGCCTCATCCACAATAAAGACCGTATTGGTGGCATAATTATTCATGCGCTGAAAACTCAGTGCCCCAGAATGAGGATTACTGACTTGTCGGTAAATCTTTTTGTGGATGGTACTCGCTTTTTTCTTGGCGTAATTAGCCATTACCTTTGCGGCACGACCCGTGGGAGCCATCAATTGGGTCTTGTATCCAAAAGCAGGTAAGATTTTAATCAAGGTAGAAATAACGGTTGTCTTTCCCGTTCCAGCATACCCTTTAATGATGAAGGTTAAAGCAGCCCATTCGTCTTTATTAAGCACAAAAGTGCCTAGTTTTTGAAACAAAGACGCCTGAGAGGGTGTCGGTTCAAAAGGAAACTTTTGGTGCAATAAAAAGCTGGGACTTTTATCCGTCGACATACCTCTTTCAATTCAATCGAATCTAGGCGATATAGGACGGCGCTAAACTCAATAATTTAGTAATTCCTGCTGGATTTTGTCCCCCTGCCGTAGCTAAGAATGGTTGCCCACCTCCGCCACCTTGTACCTCTTTTGCTAATTCACGAATGATTTTGCCGGCATCTAGCCCTTTGCTTTCGACTAGACTTTTAGAAATAGATATGGCTAAACTAGCTTTTCCTTCGATTTCTGCAGCTAGAAGCACGAACAAATTATCTTGATTCTCTTGTAAATTAAAGGCTAAATTCTTCAATGCATCAGCCGTAGGAGCAGAAACCTGCTTTATAATTGAATGAACCGAACCAGTAACGATTTCTTTCAATAGGCTATTTTTAAGTACTGAAACTTCTTTTTGCTGATAGGCAGCTACCGCTTTTTGAAGTGCGGAGTTGCTATCAATTAAGTTAGCTACCGCCTTAACAAGATCTTTAGGCGCTTTTAACAAGTCATTGATTTCGCTTAATAAAGTCTCTTGCTCACTAAGCAATTCATAAGCCTTTTGAGACGTAATAGCTTCGATACGGCGAACGCCTGTAGCCACAGAACTCTCAGAGGTAATTTTGAATAAGCCGATTTCACCTGTAGATGGAACGTGAGTACCGCCGCAAAGTTCTACTGAGAAGTTCTTATCAAACGTAATGACTCGAACAAAATCACCATATTTTTCGCCAAACAAGGCCATGGCTCCTTTGTTTTTCGCTTCTGCAATGGGAACATTACGCTCCTCTAAAAGAGGAATGTTCTCCGCTATTTTGGCATTCACAATCTGCTCGATTTGCTTGATTTCTTCGTCAGTCACTTTTTGGAAATGAGAGAAGTCAAAACGCAATAAATCTTCGTTTACTAAACTACCTTTTTGGGCCACGTGCTTGCCTAATACTTCTTGTAAAGCCGCTTGCATTAAGTGTGTAGAACTGTGGTGATGCGTGATAGCGCGACGTCTTAAAGTTGCAATACTTGCTTTTACAGGCTCATTTGCAAGATTTTCGATGCGAGCATCGGTTAAAATATGAACAATCAAATCATTCTCTTTCTTAGTATCAACAACTGAAAGAGATACGCCTGATTTTTGGAATTCTAATATACCGGTATCACCCACTTGTCCTCCTGATTCAGCATAGAAAGGAGTGGTTTCTAAAACCACTTTGTATTGAACACCTGCCTTATTTTGAATCTTTTGGTATTTTAAAACTTGCGTTTCTGTTTCATTTGAATCGTATCCGATGAAACTAACTTCATCACCTTCGTTCACAATTACCCAATCTTCTGCACTTGCACCTGCATCTTTACGGGAACGCTCTTTTTGAGCTTTCAACGCAGCATTAAATCCAGGCTCATCAATATCTAATCCTTTTTCACGAGCAATTAAGGCCGTTAAATCCACCGGGAAACCGTAAGTATCATTTAATTCGAATACATCGTCTCCCGACAGCACTTTGCCTGAACAATCCTCCATTAATTTGTCTAAACGCACTAATCCGGAAGATAAAGTACGCAAGAAGGAAACTTCCTCTTCGTAAATTACTTTAGCAACGAAGGCTTCTTGTGAGATTAATTCATCGAATACCCCTTTGAATTGTTGTGCTAATCCAGGAATTAATAAGTGTAAGAAAGGTTCTTTGAAGTCCAAATAGGTATAACCGTAACGCACCGCACGACGTAAAATACGACGGATTACGTATCCGGCCTTGTTATTAGAAGGTAACTGGCCATCGGCAATACAAAAAGCAATCGCACGAATGTGGTCTGAGATAACGCGCATCGCGATATCTGCCCATTTTTCATCACCGTATTTCTTACCACTCTTCGCAGCAATGTATTGAATGGTGCTTTGGAATACATCCGTATCGTAATTCGATTGCTTTCCCTGAATCGCCATACAAAGACGTTCAAAGCCCATACCCGTATCCACGTGCTTGTTAGGAAGCGGTACTAATGAACCATCTGCCATCCGCTCAAACTGCATAAATACGTTATTCCAAATCTCGACCACCTGTGGATGATCTGCATTAACTAGGCTTTTACCGGAAATCTTGTCTACCTCGTCTTGGTTTCTTAAGTCAATGTGAATTTCTGAACAGGGTCCACATGGGCCTGTTTCGCCCATTTCCCAGAAGTTATCTTTCTTATTTCCGTAAATAATACGGTCTTCACCCACAATCGCCTTCCAAATATCAAAGGCTTCTTGATCGAAGGGAACTCCATCTTTTTTATCTCCCTCAAAAACTGAAACATAAATACGGTCTTTCGGTAATTTAAATACCTCCGTTAATAATTCCCAAGACCAAGTTAAGGCTTCCTTTTTAAAATAATCGCCAAAAGACCAGTTACCTAACATCTCAAACATAGTGTGGTGGTAGGTATCAAATCCTACATCCTCTAGGTCATTGTGCTTTCCTGATACACGAAGGCATTTTTGGGTATCCGCAATTCTCTTCGATGGCGGCGTACCGTTACCCAAGAAAAAATCTTTGAACTGAGCCATCCCTGAATTATTGAATAAAAGGGTAGGGTCATTTTTTGCCACCAAAGGAGCAGAAGGAACAATTAAATGGCCTTTTGATTGAAAGAAATCCAGAAATTGTTGACGTATCTCAGAAGAGGTCATGCGTTTTATTGTAAAATGAAAGGAACCTTTGTAGTTTTACTTAGGCACCTGTAAAAAGGAATTACAAAATTAAGTCTATTTTTTGAAGAAGCCCATTTTGGGTTTAAAATTATTGATGGAATTAAGCAAGCAATATTATTCTATATCAGAGGTAGCAGCTATTTTCAGGGTGAATACCTCCAAGATTCGCTATTGGGAGACTCAATTCCCCCACTTATCTCCTAAAAGAGTCGGTTCTGGTATTCGTAAATACACCCCACAAGACATCGAAAAAATCAAGGTCTTGGTTAATTTAATTGATGAACGTGGTTTAACAATCGAGGGTGCAAAGCAAGCCTTAAATTTCAAAGGCAAGGAAAAAAATCCACATCAAAACATCATTAATCAACTAACTGATATTCGTGATTTTTTACAAGGGATGAAGGCTGATTTAGACCTGGAATAAGCGTAGGTTTCGGAAAATTCTTCCGATGAAAACCACTTATCCTTTAATTGTATACCAAATCGCCTTGACCTACCTCCCTAAAGTAGGGCCAGTTAAAGGAAAGGAGTTAGCCTCTCTATATCCTTATTTATCCGACATCTTCAGATTAGCCTCCTATCAACCTCATGCTGCAGAAGCTTTGCGGGAAGCAGAAAAGACCGTAAAAATTTGCGAACAAGATCAGATTCAAATCCTCTATTTCGAGGATCCTGCTTATCCCCAGCGAATCAAAGAGCTATATGACGCCCCTTTAATACTTTTTAAAAAAGGACCTGCGGATCTAAATGCGCATCGGATTGTAGCCGTGGTCGGAACCCGCCATGCCAGTGATGTGGGTAAAAAGGTAACCGAGGAACTTGTTCAATCTTCGATTAAAGATGAAGTCATTCTCGTAAGTGGATTTGCCCGCGGTATTGACATAGCCTTACATAAAGCATGCCTAACTTATCAGGTTCCCACTATCGCTGTATTAGCGGGAGGATTTAGACACATCTACCCCCACGAAAATACGATGTATATTAGTCAAATTTTAGAAAAAGGAGCTTTGCTCTCAGAATATGCTCCTCATATTCCACCTGCCTCTTATCATTTTCCCGTTCGAAACAGAATTATTGCAGGACTTTCGGATGCGACTGTCGTTGTCGAAGCTGCTGAAAAAGGTGGTGCACTCATTACAGCTGATTATGCGCTTAACTATAATCGAACCGTTTTTGCAGTCCCTGGCAGTTTAAATAGACCTTTTTCTAAGGGGTGTAATCTGTTGATTCGTAATCTGAAAGCCACGATTTATACTTCCTGGGATGATTTTATGCAAGAATTGAATTGGGAGCAAGCAAAAGACAGGTTGGCTTTACACCCCGAGTTAAGTCAAAAACTTTTTACATTGAATGAAACGACGATCATTTCTCTTTTACATCGAGAAGGACAACTTTCATCAAATGTGCTTTTACAGCGTTCTGAAATTCCACAGGATGAGCTAGCACTTATTCTACTGAATTTAGAATTGAAAGGGATGATACAATCAACGAATGGCGATGGCTATATGTTATCCTGATTATTTTCGCCAAGTGCTAGGAGAAACTCTCCAGTCTTGTAAGGTCATTAATTGGGTTTCTGTAACATAATCCAATTGAACGGCTTCTTCAATTAACGCATTGTAGTTGCTCAAAGTATATAAGGGGATATTCGCATTTTTGAAATTTTCATCCGCAATTTCGAATCCATAGGTGAAGATGGCCACCATCCCTAATACTTCGACGCCGACTTCTTTCAAGGCTTTTGCTGCTTTTAAAGAGCTTCCTCCTGTAGATATAAGGTCCTCAATGAGAACCACTTTTTGCCCTTTTTCTACTTTGCCTTCGATCTGATTTCCCATTCCATGTTTTTTGGGCTCTGGACGTACATAACAAAACGGCAAATCTAGAAAATCTGCTACCAGTGCTCCTTGAGCAATACCCGCAGTTGCCACACCAGCAATGATGTCTGCTTGTGGAAAATAGGCTTTAACTGCTGCTGATAGACAATTTTTAATGTAGGTACGTACCTCTGGAAAAGACAAAGAGACGCGATTATCGCAATAGATGGGAGAATTCCAGCCTGAAGCCCAAGTAAACGGCTGATCCGGTCGCAATTGAATAGCTTGGATCTTTAAAAGGTGTTGGGCAACTTCTTGAGGAATCGTCAAATTTTGCATGAGGGTTGTTTCTAAATTTATATTTACAAAAATAATTTATTCAGTTTATCTTTCACTATTTAATTCTAATTTTGCCACAGAAAATTGAACAGATGGTAATTTTTATTGATGATCGACCGATCAGAATTGTGAAGAAGAAGGAGTTGGGAGAAATGCCATCTAAAGAGGATTTTGATTTAGTTCTAGACGCTAGGTTGTCTCCACTTAAAGTGGAAAATTTCACGGGACATACTTGTATCATTAATGCAAGTATTGAGCAGGTTGAAAAAATGTTGGTGAATTTACATGCGAAGTCTGGCATTCATTTTCATGCATTATACCTCCTTGTCGAGGACCGCAAATTATTCAAACAAAAGATTGTCAAGATGTATCAACTTGTGGAAGCGGCAGGAGGCGTAGTGGTTAATCAAAATCAAGATACCTTGTGGATGTATCGTTTGGGTAAATGGGATTTGCCTAAAGGCAAATTAGAAAAGAATGAAAAATTCGAAACAGCAGCCGTTAGAGAAGTGGAGGAGGAATGTAATGTAAAGGCTGAATTAGGAAATAAAATTTGTACTACTTACCATACCTATACCCATAAGAATAAGTTGGTGTTGAAAAAAACGCGTTGGTATGCGATGAAAACACACTTTACGGGCACACTTATTCCCCAGAAAGAAGAGGGTATTGAGAAAGTGGAGTGGATGAATGAGAAAAAGCAAACACAAGCTTTAACTAACACCTATTCTTCTATTCGTTATGTGATCGAAAAATCCAGAAAACTAGTCTAAGGTATAGGGTAAATATTGGTCTACTGGACTTCCGTAACGATGTAAATCTCGGATAATGGTCGAACTGATAGGTGCTAAGTGCGGTGAGGTAATTAAGAAAACCGTCTCTAGTTCATTGTGAATGTGTCTATTCACTTGGGATATCGAGTTTTCATATTCGAAGTCCGTCGTATTACGCAAACCTCTTATGATAAATTTAGCCCCATATTCGTGTGCGACATTGGCTGTTAAATTTTGGTAGGTTACCACACTAACAGGTTTTCCTTCAAAAGTCTTTCGTATGTATTCCTCCATTTTTTCTAAAGGAAAATAGCGTGATTTGGAGGAATTTTGGCCTATTCCTATAATAACTTCATCAAATAAGGCCAAAGCTCTTAATACAATATCCTCATGACCTTTCGTAAAAGGATCGAATGAACCTGGAAAAAATGCTTTTTTAGTGTGAGGCATAAGGTATTTGATAAAGTTCAGCATCAGGAATATCCTGAGAACCTGTTGCTAAAATAGGTGGGAATAAGGACCAATTTAAAAAGAAAGCGTCCCGAATAGATTGCAAGTAAAAGGCTAATTCGATAGGGGATTCAAAAGGGAAAACGTTAGCTAATTGTAATTTATTCCCTTGGTATAAGCTCGCGAAAGCTAATTTACCCTGAATAAATAGGTTTAACTGTTGATCATTCTGGTGCAAACAATGGGCTAAGCTATGTGTATAGGTAATTTTTGCATAAGGGAAATGAGCAGAAATGTAGTCTTTCCAATCACTAGGCACTAGAAAAACCAAATTTGCATCTTCAGCTTCTACGTATTGTTGTTGAATTTCTTTACCCACTAATGCATATTCGCCTAATGCTTTCTCTAGAAAACCTAAACGATAGGTAGGGGAATCATACGATTTCGGAATTAAAAGAAAATACTCATTCGAAATTTCAATCTGAACCGATGTGATACGTGAATCCTTTTTCGGATGAGCGAGTAATTGCTCCCGGAAATTCTCCGCGTTTAGTCGAAGATGTAAGGTTTCGGCCGAATTTGTGGGTTCCATAGTCTCTAATTCGTTTCGAAATTGCAAAAAAAATATGATAATCGGTGCCAAAATTAGTAATTTTGCACCCTATTTAATCCAACTCCTATGTTGCAAGTATCTAATGTCTCCCTACGTTTTGGGAAAAGAGTCCTTTTTGAAGAAGTTAATATCAAATTTACTGAAGGTAACTGTTATGGTTTAATCGGTGCCAATGGCGCGGGTAAATCTACTTTTTTAAAAATCTTATCTGGTGAAATTGAATCTCAAACAGGTTCCGTTTCGATGAACCCAGGTGAGCGTATGTCGATTTTGAAGCAAAATCACTTTGAATACGAAGAGGTTCAGGTCTTGCAAACAGTGATTATGGGAAATAAGCGCCTGTATGACATTATGTTAGAAAAGGATGCGATTTACTTGAAGGAAGACTTTACAGAGGAAGATGGAAATAAAGCTGCGGATTTAGAAGCCGAATTTGCTGAATTAAACGGTTGGGAAGCAGAGTCGGAGGCAGGTTCTTTGTTAGGGGGATTAGGTATTTCAGCCGATCTTCATTACACTTTGTTGAAGGATTTAAATGGATCTGATAAAGTAAAGGTTTTGTTAGCGCAAGCTTTATTCGGTAACCCAGATATTTTATTATTAGATGAGCCTACCAACAACTTGGACATTGATTCCATTTTATGGTTAGAAGGCTATTTGATGAACTTTAAGAATACAGTCATTGTAGTTTCTCACGATCGTCACTTCTTAGATAATGTGTGTACGCACATTGCTGACTTAGATTTTGGCAAAATTCAATTATATGGTGGTACTTATACCTTCTGGTATGAATCGTCTCAATTAGCAGCCCGTCAACGTACGGATCAGAACAAAAAGACCGACGAAAAGCGGAAGGAATTAGAGGAGTTTATTCGTCGATTCTCTGCAAACGTGGCGAAGTCAAAGCAAGCCACTTCTCGTCAAAAAATGTTAGATAAGTTACAAGTCGATGACATCAAGCCCTCTTCTCGTAAATATCCATTTATTAACTTCAAGCCGGAGCGCGAAGCAGGGGATCAATTGTTAAGTGTTGTCAATCTTTCAGCAAAGACAGACGATGGTACTCCCTTGTTCACTAATCTCTCTTTCACTATAAATAAAGGAGATAAAGTAGCACTTTTAGCGAAGGACTCTTTAGCAATCACTGCCTTATTAGACATTTTAGCAGGAGAGAATACAAATTTCACAGGAGAATTTACTTGGGGAGTAACGACGACTCAGACGTATTTGCCTAATGATAATGCCAAATACTTTGAAGACGATTCCATGAATTTAGTGGATTGGTTACGTCAATATTCTATTGAAAAAGATGAGAGTTTCATTCGTGGATTTCTAGGACGTATGTTATTCTCAGGAGATGAGGCCTTGAAAAAATGTACGGTTATCTCTGGAGGGGAAAAACAACGTTGTATGTTCTCGCGCATGATGTTGTCAGGTGCAAACGTGCTTTTATTTGACGAGCCTACGAATCACTTGGACTTAGAATCCATCACTGCTCTGAATAATGGCATGATAGAATTCCCAGGAACCATCCTTTTCACTTGTCATGATCACCAGTTGACGGATACTGTAGCAAATCGGGTGATTGAAATCGGCTCGAAAGGTCAATTAGATAAGTTAATGACCTATGATGAATTCATTACCGATCCTACGGTAAAAGCGCAAAGAGCCGCTCTATAAAAAAGAAAAGGCCAGTGCGAAAGCGCTGGCCTTTTTATTTATATCATTCGTCAGATTACAAAATAAATCGAGTCGATAAGAAGTTCGATTGTTGATTCTCTACAATCGCATTCACGATATCTTTATTCGATTGAGTCGCTTTAGTAGCCACTACCGTACGAATCGAGAACGAGCGTAATGCTGCTGTAACCGAAAGTGTACCCTCTGCTGAATCCTTACGACCTGTGAAAGGGAAGGAATCCGGTCCACGCTGACATTGTGCATTGATATTTACACGTGAAACTTGATTTACCGTCTCATCAATTAATTCTGAGATTTCATTTACATCTGTTCCAAATATCGCCACTTGTTGACCGTGTGAAGACTCATGGATGTAATCGATTGGCTCATTTAAGTTTTCGAATGGAACAACGGGCACCACAGGTCCAAATTGCTCTTCATGCCATACTTTCATCTTGCTAGTTACTGGATATAATAAAGCTGGGAAGAAGATCGATTTGAAATTTTCTCCTCCATGTTCGTTCATCACTTTAGCGCCGTGTAACTTCGCATCTTCAATTATTTCAGTTAAGTACGCAGGCTTGTTTGGTTCAGGAAGTGGTGTAATTTGAACCCCAGGCTCCCACATCATACCTAATTTCAGGGCTTCGATTTTCTTCGCTAATCCTTCATTGAATTTATCTGCTAAGGATTTGTGAACAAAGATGATTTTTATCGCCGTACAACGCTGTCCATTAAAGGATAATGATCCTAATAAACATTCGTTGATTGCTGAATCCAAGTCTGCACTCTTGGTAACAATCGCTGCATTCTTCGCATCTAGGCCTAAAATGGCACGTAAACGATTCACTTTCGGGTGCATCTTCTTTAACTTGTCCGCCACTTTAGAAGAACCGATTAAAGTTAATACGTCGATCTTACCTGATTCCATTAATTGAGGAATGATGGAATTTCCACGACCATAAAGGGTGTTGATAACACCTGCTGGGAATGAATCTTTGAACGCCTCAAGTAAAGGATAGTGTAATAAAGTACCGTGTTTCGGTGGTTTGAATAAAACAATATTTCCCATAATCAAAGCGGGGATAAGCGTTGTAAAGGTTTCATTCAACGGGTAGTTGAAGGGCCCCATACAAAGTACCACGCCTAATGGAGAACGTCTTACTTGTCCGATGATTCCTTCTTCGATTAAGAAAGTAGAAGAATTACGGTCTATATCTTTTAAAGCACCGATCGTATCATAAATGTATTGAACGGTACGGTCGAATTCTTTTTGTGAGTCACCTAATGACTTACCGATTTCCCACATTAATAATTTGACAACCTCATCACGTTTTTGAATCATTTTCTGCGTGAATTTTTCCACACATTCGATTCTTTGTGCAACTGTCATTGAAGGCCATTCGCCACGGCCATTTGAATAGGCCTTTACGCCAGCATACAAAACTTCCATTGCATCTGCTGCATCCGTGATAGGATAGGAGCCGATACGTTTTTGTTCGAAACCTTTGTCTGTTTTTACATAGATTGGAGACCAAACGTCTTGCGTTTTACCTTTCCATTGACGCATCTCTCCATTGACTAAATATTCTTTTTGCTCAATAGGATGCGTTAAATCGTATTCTTTTGGAATTTGTCCAGCTGAAGGGAACAAGTTTTGTAAATTGTTTTCGGGCATTGTCTTGCGAATTAATTTTTACAAATTTCTGTAATATGTACATTGTAACTATTTGATTGAATCAAATGTTTAAAAAGTACAATACTTTTTTGGTTATTTACAATTTTAAAGGCAAGAATTGCAGGGAACTACTCCTTTTTTAAAGGATATTTTCTTCGAATTTTATTGATAATGAACTTATTCTGTTCTGTGAAACTGTTAGGATGCAGAAGATTATAGGTGGTAGACCAAGTTTGAAATAAGACAGGATCCGCCGCTGAAAAGCTCGTGGAACAGATATTTTTTTGAGCTAAATAGTCCTTAAATTCCATAGGTCCAATCTTGTTTTTTCCTCCACAAAAGTAAGAATGCGAGTAAAGATAATAATCCGGCGATTAAAAATGGAATTGGAATGCGATTTGGAATTCCTTGGTAAATTTCACCTGCTACAAAGGCACCGATTCCAATACCTGCTTCAAGAGCAATATACATGGTAGCCATGGCGCGCCCCATGTGGTTTTTATCTCCTAAATCATTTGTCCATGCTGCTAGTGTGGGTGTGTTGAAACCCCAGGCTACTCCGTAAAGTATGGCTGAAGCAACCATCAAAAAGGTATTAGCAGAAAATACTAATAGAAACATGGATAAGCTTAGCATGAAGCATCCAAAAATTAAAATGGGAATTCGACCATACTGATCTGAGGCTTTGGAAAAAAAGAGACGAATAAGAATGGATGATAAGGTATAGATAGTAAAGTATAAGCCTTTGTTTGACCAACCTATGATTTTAGAGCTATCAGGAATTAAAGTGATTATTGCTCCAGCTGAAAAAGAGACGAATAACATGATCCAAAATACAGGTACGATTTTCGGCTCAAAAACATCCTTCCATCCGATTCGGAAGAGGGATAATTTTAAACGAGATTTCATCGTAGGCGGTAACGTTTCCTTCATCCGACTCAAAATAAGGATGGAGGCTAAAGCGAAAACGGAGGAGATGTAGAACATTTGGTCTAAACCATAGCTCGAAGCTAAAAAACTCCCGATCGCTGGACCTATAGACATTCCAGTCGCGGTGAAGATCCCTAAACTTCCTTGTGCTTCCCCTCTGCGATCCTCTGGAATAACGTCAGCCACATAAGTAGCCGTCGCTGTGGGTTTAGTTCCAGTAGACATGCCATGAATAAATCGCAGAAACAAAAACCCCTGTACGGTATGTAAAAGAGGATAAAGTCCTCCACAAATGAAACAAACCAAGGAACCAAAGGCCATGATTGGAATCCGACCCACGTGATCAGTCAATTTACCAGAAAAGGGTCTAGATAGACCAGCAGCTAGTGTAAATAGAGCAATCGTATATCCGATATATTCTTTTCCACCCAAGCTTTCTAGATAATCAGGTAGCTCCGGTATAATCATGGAAAAGCTAGCTGAAAACAAGAAATTACTTAGGCAAAGTAAGAAGAACGATAAGGTATATAATGACGGTTTAGTCTCAGCCATTTATAAATCTTCTTCTAAGATGGTGGAAATCTCCTTTTTATTAAGGCCAAGCAAGAATGCGGGTAACAAGATTAGATTACAAATCATCGCCATCAACAAGGTCACAGAAACCAAAATTCCCAAGGCTTGCGTGCCTTTAAAGGTAGATGCCGTAAAGATAAAGAAGCCAAAAAACAGAATCATCGCCGTGTAGAACATAGAAACACCCGTTTTTAAAATAGTTGTCTGTACTGCTTTTTGGACATTTTGATTGTTTTTAGCCCATTCTTCCTTGTATCGTGTTAAGAAATAGATAGTTCCATCACTCGAGATTCCGAAGGCGATGGAGAATATTAGAATAGTACTAGGCTTTAATGCAATGCCAAAATAGCCCATCAATCCTGCTGTAATGATCAATGGAATTAAGCTAGGTAGGGTAGAGATTAACACCATTTTCCAGGAACGGAATAGGAGCGCCATCAAAATACAAATCAAGATGATTGCGGTAATTGTACTCTCGATCAGGTTGACTTGCAAATATTCTGTTTGGAATGCATAAATGACAGAATTACCGGTCACATCAGCTTGGTATCCTCTTTTATCTCCTTTTGCTAAAAATTCTCCCGTTTCGACGTCTGTTCGGAAAATGCTGTCAATCTTCGGTTGAATTTCATCAAATAAGGCTCTGGTGCGTACGGTTCCAGCATCCTGCATTTGGAAACTGACACGCGTGAAGCGTTTATCCTTGTCTAGGAAGCCAGCGAAAAGGTTGTCCTTTTTGCCATCAAGACTGGATTGAAAATCTTTTAGTTTACTTAATTCATCTATCCCCGGCAAAGTAAAATACTTAGGATCACCGCCTCTATAGACCTGATACAAGTATTTCGTAGCTGTTAAAATGGATAAACCTGATGTGAATTCAGGGTATTTCGCGAGTAATTTTTCGGTTCTTTTGATTTTGGCCAAAAGCTCCGGCGTCAATGCTCTCCCTTTTTCAAATGCATCGATATTGATTTCAAAAGGCATTACCCCTTTAAATCTGGTTTCCACAAACTTTAAATCGGTATAAATGGCATTATCTCGAGGTAAATCATCAACGATATAACCAACTGCCTGGATTTTACTCAATCCATAAATGGAGATAACTAAAATAATGGAAATAAAACCATAGATAGATCTACGGTGATGCATTACCCATACATCAACTCTATTCAAGAACTTATTCACTCGAACGGATTCAAAATGGGCTAAATCTTTCTTCTGAGGCGGTGATAAGAAACTAAAGAAAATCGGAATGAGAACCAGCGATATAAAGAAGGTAATCATCACATTCAATGCGGCTACCACACCAAATTCAACTAATAATGCAGATCCTGTAAACGCAAATACTCCAAAACCAATGGAGGTAGTTAGGTTTGCTAAAAACAAGGTTCTTCCTACTTTAGAAGCACTTTCTATCAAGGATTCTTCCTTCGATTTCCCCGCTAAATAGGTCTCATGGTATTTGTTCAATAGGAAAATAACATTTGGAATACCGATCACCACGATTAGTGGAGGAATCAATCCTGACAATAAAGTTATCTTAAACCCAAAGAACACAATTGTGGCTAAAGAAGCCACAATTCCTACCAGCACCACAATATTCGCGAAGAATACTACTTGAAAGGATCGGAAGAAGAATAACAAGATAAGCGATGTCACTAAAATGGCCAATCCTAAGAATAAGCTTAATTCCTTAGTTACCTGCGAGGTATATTCTGTACGAATGAAAGGCATGCCCGTCATATGTACTGTGTGCTTCATTTTTGATTGGTATTGTTCACCCAGCGCCTTGATGTTTTTCACTAAGGTAATTCGCCCCTTATCATTGATGACCTTTTGATCTAAGGTAATAAGTAGGAGATGAGTCTTCAAATCTTCCGTGTAAAGGAAGTTCTTGTAGATCGGAAGATTGTCTAATTGAGCTTTAAAATGACCCAGATTCTCTTGATTTAGCGCTTTTGTTGAATCAAGTAATGGGCGTGTTTTGAATTTCTTCTCGGTAGAGTCAATGTATAATTCTGGTAAAGTAGACAGGGAAAGGACATTCTTGATGCCTGGTTGGTTTTTGACCGCTGAACTTAAATTAGCCCAAGCTTTGAATTCCTCTGGACTAAAAATTTGCTCGTTTTCTACAGCAATGACCATTACGGCGCCATCCTCTCCATATTTCTTTTTGAATCCCTCGTATAATTGAAAACGCTCGTCGGATTTAGGAAGAATTTTAGCTAATTCATAGCTCAGCTGAATTTGACTCGCCTTGAAACCTAATCCAACGGTTGCTAATAGAATAAATCCCAGTAAGGGAAATTTATAGCGAAGGATACTTTTTCCAATCCAGTCCCAAGTATTTTTCATATTATTTCAGTAGGACCTCGGCTAAGTTTAAATCCTCAGGCGTGGTGATTTTTAAATTTCGATAAGATCCTTCGACAAGGTTTATTTTAACACCGATAGACTCAACGACGCGAGCGTCATCGGTAAAATCAGCAGAATAATCTTGTTTAAAAGCTTTTTTCAAATCTTTCAAAGCGAATATTTGAGGTGTTTGGATTAAACGAATAGACTCCCGATTCAAGTGTTCATATCCTTCTTTCTGAGTGGAATAACAACGTACAGAATCTTTAGAAGCTACCGCTAAAACAGCATTTCCTAGATCGATAGCAGTTTGATATCCATTGTTAATTAATTCTGGATCAATCAAAGGGCGAACTCCATCATGAATAGCCACTATTCCATCCTCTGATATAGATTCAATTGCATTCTGACTACTGTGAAATCTAGAAGTACCACCCGCTACTAATCTATGTGGGATTGCAGGAAGCTTTGTGATAAGTGATTTCCAATAATCAAATTGATTTGCGGGTAAAACCAAAATTAACTCCGTAAGCGGATCAGCCGTGTAAAAAGCAGCTAAGCAATGGTACAAAACGGGTTTGCCCCGCAAAAGCAAAAATTGCTTAGGGACAGCACTTTGCATACGTTGGCCGGAGCCCCCTGCGACAATAATGGCATATTTTTTCAAAGCAAACCCGATTAATTCAATTAGATGATTAACATCACATCACCATACGAGAAGAAACGGTATTTCTCCTTAATAGCTTGTTTATACGCTTCTGTAATCAAATCATGTCCACCAAAAGCCGATGCCATCATTAAAAGAATCGATTCTGGTAAATGGAAATTAGTCAACAAAGCTGTTGGTATTTTGAATTCGTAAGGAGGGAAGATAAATTTATCTGTCCAGCTATTGATTGGCTTTAGGTGGCCACT
>JBEBDF010000008.1:0-46595 GCA_041157105.1 Bacteroidota bacterium
CTGGACGACCTACATCACCGATGAATAAGGTGTCACCTGAGAATAAACTGGTTTCTTTACCCGTCTCATCGATTAATAAGTAACAAGTAGATTCCATCGTGTGTCCAGGTGTATGGATAACGCGAATAGTCGCATTTCCTAACTTGAATTCTTGGCCATCTGTAGCTGAAATACAATCGAATGCACAAGCAGCATTAGGTCCATAAACAATAGGAGCTCCTGTCTTCGCAGATAAATCGATATGTCCAGAAACGAAATCCGCGTGGAAGTGTGTTTCGAATACGTATTTGATTTTAGCGCCATTGCGTTCTGCTTTCTCGATATAAGGCTGAACCTCGCGAAGTGGATCGATAATCGCTGCTTCGCCATTGTTTTCAATGTAATAAGCACCTTGTGCTAAACATCCCGTGTAAATTTGTTCTACTTTCATGGTATTGATTTTTATGCAGTTATTTTAAAGGGAAGGCTAATTGTTGGATCAGGATATAAATTCCCATCACTAAAACGAACCAGCCAAACCCTACTTTTAGTTTGTTACCGTCTACTTTTTTACTTAAAATATCGCCAAAGAATATTCCTACAATGGCTAATCCTGTTACTGTTAATAATAAATTCCAATCGATTTCTTGATGTCCTAGATCTCCAGTAAATCCAATTAAAGATTTGGCAGCAATAATTAATAGGGATGTACCTACTGCCTGTTTCATGGATAACTTTGAAAGCATCACCAGTGCAGGTATAATTAAGAAACCTCCTCCAGCACCTACTAGACCTGTTAGGGTACCCACAACAGCACCTTCTAAAAGGATCATTGGATAATTGAAAACTTGTTCTTCCTCTACATAGGTACCTAACTTTTCCTTTTCACATTGCTCACATTTGCCTCTAATCATGGAAATAGAGGCGGAAACCATTAATACTGCAAACAACACCATCATTAAGATGGATTTAGTCACGATAAAATCGCCAAGTGTAAATACCTCAGAGGGAATTAAAGGAACGATGAATTTTCTGGTTGCATAAACTGCAGCGATGGATGGTATTCCAAAAATCACCGCCGTTTTAACATTAATTAATCCTTGTCTGTATTTAGGGATGGCACCTACTAATGAACTAGCACCCACTATGAATAATGAATAGGCCGTCGCTAAAATGGGATTGACTCCGAAAAGATAAACTAATACGGGTACTGTTAAAATAGAACCGCCACCGCCAATCAGCCCCAGTGAGACCCCAATTAGTAAAGAAGCAAAATAGCCAATAATTTCCATGCGTTTATTTATTGTTTTTGATAATACAAATGTCAGGTCTTTTCAATCGTTAATTCGTGATTTTTATCACAAGCTGATTTTTTTTATTTGGCCTAAAAATGAAAGTTTAAAACCACGTTATAATTGCTCATATTTACTTTATTGATGATAAATTTCTCGTTTTCATAGGTTTCCCCTTGATTGGATTTGTGCACATACAAGGTTTGAATTTCTAATCCTTCTAGGAATCCCTCGAATTCATAGTTGAGCTCCAGATTCAATTGGTTATAACTAGGAAGACCGTATTTATTTAAAGCAACCTGTTTTACGTCTGGTAATTTAAATAATCCATAGCTCAAGGACGCTTTAATGGGCAAATTGGGCGTGGCATAGCTTAACTTTCCTACGAAAGCCTGCACATCACCTAAGCCCTCATTACGCTCTCTAGGCATAAAGGTAAAAAAAGGATCTCTTCCCCATTCTCTTGGCATTAAATAACGGCCTTCAGCTGTAATTCGAGTATAATTTAGTGAAGTTTTCCATTCTCTGTTCTCCCACTCCAGTTTTGTACTAAACACACGTGACATTTGAGAAGGGTCAAAGTAGGTCTTCGTTGGATCTTCATTTCCTCCGTGGTTGATGGCATGCTGTTCAGTATACTGAAATCCTGCTACCCAGTTCTCTTGTTTTGTATCCCATTGAATTTGCGAAGTGTTGAATACATTATCAACCAATACATTCCAGAATTTTAAGGAATGACCCTTAGCTAAGGAATGTGTGTATCCCAGTAAATAAACACCCTTGGATTCAATGTTTTTAGCATAATTACCTTTGGATCCATCAATATTCGTACCATTTGAATAGATACCAATTGATTCGCCTATTCCATACCAATCCACCGTTCCTCTGGGTGATATTTCATACAAATATCCCCCCTCCAATTTATTTTTTTTACCTGGAAAGATTTCACCATACAAGCCGCCTACCTCAGTGGGGCGCATGCGTCCGTCTTGTAAATTGATGAAAGGGGTATTAATCAGTTGTTTACCTGCTATGATATGTGATTTACCAAAATTGTATTTTAAGTACAACTCCTCTAAGCGGTCTAAATCATGCTTGTTTGCTAGATTTTCAATGTCGAATAGAGAAGCCTCATAGCGATTAATGGCATTTGTATATGGGTCGGCTTTTGTCATATCTGAGGAGGCCGTATTATAGATAAAATAACCTCCTACACCCATTTGGAGGCCTTTGTAAGCAGCAGTTTCGTAAAACAATCCTCCTCCGGCCGCATGAGCATAGTAATCAGTTAAATGGCCTTGATTTTCTGTTGCCATAAAAAAGTAACGTAGGTTTCCGTGCACTTTTCCATGTTTGAAGGCAAATAAAAGGGAAGTGGAGTCCTCAGCTACACTTTTCTTTCCTTTCCAAAGATGTGGAGCCACATGCACCTCTTGGTGCTGAGCTAGTAGGCTGCTAGGGAATACTAAACTGATAAATAATAGAATACGAATTTGCATTAGGCTGCTTTATATGGTTAACAGCTGCAAAATTCTTCTTAATTTAACATCTTTGTCGTGATTTATATCACAAGCCTCTTAAATCCACAATCTCAATCTGATTCTTATTGATGTTGATATAACCTTTCTCTGCTAATTTCTTCATCAAACGCGAGATGACCTCTCTGGAGGAGTTCAGTTCTTGAGCGATATCTGTAAAGGAGGCCTTTAAGATGTTCGTCTTAAGGCTTTTTTGGTGTTGTTTTAAGTACCAAAGCAATCGCTCATCCAGATTTCTAAACGCGATTTGATCTAAGGTGTCGAGTAATTCTTCAAAACGAGAACGGTAAGTTTCTAACACAAACTGGTACCAAGATTTGTATTTCGCAGCCCATTCGTCCATTAATTCGATGGGGATGGCAATGACTTCGGTGTCGACTAGGGCTTTGGCCATAATCTGTGATGAAAGCTGTCTCGCGGCGCAGGTCATGGATATAGCGCAAGCTTCACCCGGGTGTAAATTATACATGAATACCTCGTTGCCTTCATCGTCTTCACGGAAAACCTTGATGATCCCTTTTGTTACTAACACGGCTGAGCGAATGGATTGGCCCGTTTTCATCAAATACTCGTCCGTTTTGAATTTACGAACGACACCTGCTTGCTGAATTTTTTTGCTTAATTCGGGCTCAAATTGCTTGAATAATTCCATTTTTAATAGGCGATTAACGCTTGTTTTTCTAAACTTTCATAGGCTGCATCGATGACGCGCATACTAGCGATTCCATCCTCTCCTGGCACAGCAGGTGCCACTCCAGATCGCAAAGATTGAAAAACATTCTCATAAAATGCCATGTAATTTCCTTTTTCCGATGGAACGCGTTCTGGGCTGCCACCATCTACATGGAGAAGGCCATATTCGCTAGCGGCATCTACTCCCCAGTTTTCGCCCATGGGTACATGTCCTTTGTCTAAATCGACTTCTTGGCGATCCGAACGGGTTTTGATGAAGCTTCCCTTCGTTCCATGTAATTGGAAAGCAGGAATAGGTTCTTTGAAATAATAGCCACTTTTCAATCGAACGCGCAAGGCTGGGTAGTATAATAAGATTTCGAACAAGTCAATTACTTCTGTACCTGGACGCGTTTTGCGTAAATCTGCAAACACGTGCGTTGGCTTGCCAAATAAATGCAAAGCCTGATCAATTAAATGGGGGCCTAAATCAGTCACGATTCCAGCGCCGGGACCAGCGTCTTCCTTGTGTCGTTTAGGAGACATAAGTGGATTATAACGGTCAAAGTGAAATTCCGCTTCGACGATATCGCCTAGTGTACCTTCTGAAAGTACCTTTTTCAATGTTAAGAAATCGGAATCCCAGCGGCGGTTTTGGTAAACAAAAATATGTTTATCAACCTCCTGAGCCAATGCTACTAATTGCTCAGCCTCTGAAGCATTACAGGTAAAGGCTTTTTCAACAACGATGTGCTTTCCCGCTTTTAAAGCAGCCGAAGCATATTCGAAATGTGAATAAATAGGTGTGTTAACGATGATTAATTCGATCGATGGATCGGCTAGAACGGCATCCATCGAATCGTACGAGGTAGTTCCAGGATAGGCATTCTCTATGTTTTTCTTGGAGCGTTCCCAGGATCCTACTAAATTGAATCCGGGATGTAATTGAATAAAGGGGGCGTGAAAAACACGTCCTGACATTCCAAAAGATAATAAGGCAGTTTCGATCGGTTTCATAAAAGTAAAAATAAACAATTCAGACCTTTAAACATAAACGAATAACAATGAAAAAAATACTCGCATTCAGTCTCCTAAGTTTATCAGCGCTAGGGCAGTCGAAACCTTTGGTCTCGCACATGTTCACGGCGGATCCTTCTGCCCACGTTTTTCAGGGTCAAATTTATATTTATCCCTCCCATGATATTGATGCAGGGGTAAAGGAAGATGATTTAGGAAGTCATTTTGCAATGCGTGATTACCACGTTTTATCTCAAAAGACGCCTTCTAGTCCCGTGTTAGACCATGGGGTTGCTTTAAAATTAGAAGATGTGGCTTGGGCATCGAAGATGCTTTGGGCGCCAGATGCAGCTGAATCGAAAGGTACTTATTATTTATATTTCCCAGCAAAAGACAAGGAGGGTATTTTCCGTATAGGTGTAGCCTCATCGCCTAAACCTGAAGGGCCTTTTAAAGCAGAAAAGGACTATATGAAGGGTTCATTTAGTATTGATCCTTGTGTTTTTAAAGATAAGGACGGAACCTTTTATATGTATTTCGGTGGAATTTGGGGAGGACAATTGCAGCGTTGGAAGTCTGGAAACTATATAGCAACGGATGAATCTCAACCTGCGAATGGTCAACCTGCATTGATGGCTAAAGTGGCTCGCTTGGATGCAAATATGAAAGAGATGGCAGAGGCTCCACGCAATGTGCAGATTTTGGACGCGAATGGAAAGATCTTGTTGTCAGAGGATCACGATCGCCGTTTCTTCGAAGCTGCTTTTGTGCATCAATACCAAGGGAAGTATTATTTCTCTTATTCAACGGGGGATACGCATAACATTGCCTATGCGACAGGAACGAGTCCTTATGGGCCATTTACCTACCAAGGTGTGATTCTTAAGCCAGTGAAAGGTTGGACGAACCACCACTCCATTGTGGAACAAAATGGGAAATGGTATCTGTATTACCATGATGTGGAGATCTCTGGTAGAACTCATTTGAGAAACATCAAGGTGACGGAGTTGACATACCGTCCAGATGGAAGTATCGAGACGATTGATGCGTATAAATAGTCGCTATCTCCGCACAAAAAAAGGGCCGCTCACGAAAATGAGCGGCCCTTTTAATAAGTGTAAAATTTAAGCTAAAATATTCCTAGCATAAGCCACACATTTCTTCACTTCCTCTACCGCTGTAGAACCTGCAGGAACTTCGTATTCTAATTCGATCGTTGCAGGGAATTTGTATTTATTCTTCTTTAACAAGGTTAACACCTCTTTTAATGGAGTATCGCCTTTGCCCCATTCTAAGTTGCCTGCACCATGTTCTTTTGAGGTACGGTCTTTAATGTGCATACTCGTGATGCGATCGTGCTTTGCCTCGATGAAAGCTAATAAAGATGCTGTGTTATGAGGAGCTCCAACAGCAATATAGTGTCCGCAGTCTAAGTTAATGGAATTGTACGGGTTTTGGGCCAAAGCCTCATCATACACCGTATCCTTCACTTGTAAGTGGGTATGGTAGCCGAAATAAACCTTGTGTTTTTCCCCTAATGCACCTAAACGCTGCGTTTGAGCGGCAGAAGTAGGTAATTCAACTGTTACCGATTTCGCGCCTAAAACTTTCGCAGCACGTAGAGCTGATTCCACCTCTGCATCCGAGTTTTTCTCTCCAAAAGCATTGGGTTTGTAGGCATAAACTGAAATACCCGCGTCATCTAACATCTTGCGTACTTCCTTGAATTTATCCATCGAAACGGTCTCTCTCCAAGCAGATACGTCTTTTTGGTATTTTGCCATCGCAGCACGTTGCTCATCAGTAAGTGTTGGACGTGGCTGACCTGGAGTCCAACGCATCGGAACTGGATTTACCGGACGGCCTGCGTATTCTTCTACCGCATCTCCCATTAATTCAATGGCAGAAACACCTGAATCTACACAATACTGAATGATTTGTTTGATATCTCCTGGCATTCCGCGGAAGGAGTAAGTAATTGTTCCTACTTGAACGCCACCAAAAACCGAGTTTGGCTTAGCAAAGCTAAAGGAAGAATTAGACGCCCATAAAAGGCCTAAAGAGGCTAATGAGCCTGCCGCTAAAAACTGGCGACGCGATGGTTGGTTGTTATTTTTCATGTAATAGGTTTATTTTTGATAAAAATAAGAAAATATTCTTGGAAAACTATCTTGCTAAAATTGCTTCTGTATCCGTTTCCTTAGGGGTAAAACCTGTCGTCTCGAATATTTCCTTTACCATTTTGCATGGGCAATTAACAGCGATTGTGGGTCCCATGGGTTCTGGGAAAACATCCTTAGCTAAAGCCTTAGCGGGTCGATTGTTTAGGACTGGGGATGTTTGGTTTCAATCACGGAATCCAGATAAAAGAGCTCATGTGATGCTCGTAGAGCAACAACATCATTTTAAGAACCGAAGTAATCTTCAGGATTTTTACCTTCAGCAGCGTTTTAATTCTTCGGATTGCGAGGATGCCTATACAGTGGAGGAGGAGTTAGCAGGTTTAGAGTTAGGTGATTGGGTTCCACTTTTCGAATTAGAGGGCCTATTAAAAAGACCCTTGATTCAGCTTTCAAATGGTGAGAATAAACGTTTGCAAATTGTTAAATCACTTGCCTATCAGCCTGATTGGTTGATTTTAGACAACCCTTATGTGGGTTTAGATGTAAATGGCCGTGAAGTACTCACAAGAGGCTTACTTTCTTTACAAGCTAGAGGGATTTATTTTATCCTAGTTTCCTCGCCAGGTGATGTACCAGATTTTATTAACCAAATCATTGAATTACCCTATCCGCTCCAAGAATATGAAAAGCCTATCCCTTTGCTTCGTCCATTAAACCCCTTCAAGGTGGCTGTCAAAATGGAAAAAGTGCAGATTACCTATGGGACTAAAACGATTTTACAAGATTTTACATGGGAAGTTAAACGGGGAGAACGTTGGGCGATTAAGGGTCCTAATGGGGCAGGAAAGTCGACTTTAATTAGTTTGATCACCGCGGATAATCCACAAGCTTACGCGCAAAATCTGACCCTATTTGATCGAAAACGGGGGTCGGGCGAGAGTATTTGGGATATTAAACGAATGATAGGCTATGTGAGCCCTGAATTACATCTCTATTTTAATGAGGGAGGGTCCTGTTTTTCGGTGGTAGCTTCTGGCTTATTTGATACGCAAGGCTTATTTAAGCGGGTTAATGAAGGACAAATGGCACAAGTGAATCATTGGATGCAGGTAATGGGTGTTGCTCATTTAGCGGAAAGATCGTTTAGTCAGATATCAGGTGGGGAGCAACGTATGGTGTTGATTACTAGAGCGCTAGTGAAGAATCCAGAATTATTGATTCTGGACGAGCCCTGCCAAGGATTGGATGGAGTGCAGACAGATCGACTTAAGACCGTGCTGGATTATTTAGCTGCTCAATCAAAAATGACCTTACTCTATGTTAGTCATTATGACCGCGATATTCCGTCTTGCGTGAATCAGGTTTTGGAATTAAAAAGGCTCTGAAATGGATGGACTAGGTTGTGAGAACCATTTAGGACCATCTGCGGTCATATAAACGCAATCCTCTAAACGTACTCCGAATTCCCCAGGAATCGCAATCGTCGGTTCAATACTAAAACACATCCCTATTTCGAGGGGAGCTTTGTTTCCACGCACCATATTACCCCACTCGTGTCCATTCATTCCGATCCCGTGACCAGTACGATGTGGTAAACCAGGTAATTTGTAATTTGGTCCAAAACCTGCATCAACTAACACTTTACGTGCGGCATGGTCTACATTTTCTGCTAGAGCTCCTAGTTTAGCTGCCTCGAAACCAGCCTGTTGTGCCTTCTTCTCAAGCTCCCAAATCTGTTTTTGCTTCACACTAGGCACCCCAAAAACAATCGTTCTCGTAATATCGGATTCATATCCTCCCACGCTACAACCGCAATCTAGCATCACTACATCGCCGTTTTTAAGGATTTGTTTACGTGAACTTCCATGAGGAAAAGAGGTTGCCACCCCAAAAGTCACCGATGCAAAACCTGGCGACGCACCTTGTTCAGCGTGAGCCTGAGCTATTTTTTGGGAGATTTGACGTGGAGTACAACCGAGTGTAAGCGTGGCAATTCCAGCCTGAATGGCTTTAACTGTCACGTCGTTTGCCTTTTGCATTAAGGCGATTTCGGCTGGGGATTTGATGATTCTGCACGGAATGGTGATGGAATCCGCGCTAATAAATTGAAAATTCGAAGTTTTTCGCAATCCATCGAAGATGAAGAAACGACAGAATTCGTCGATGCCTATTTGGCCCTTCTCAATACCTATCCCTTTTAAAACACGTGCGGTTAAAGCAAATGGATTTTCATCCTCTTCCCAAATAGAAACTTTCGTCCCAGCAGGTGCCATTTCTAAGAATCGATCTTCTTCAAAGGCTGGACAGATAAAATTTATTTCACCTTTTGCTGGAATGACGGCTAACATCGATCTTTCTGACGGATACCAGCTGATGCCCGTGTAATAATTCATGTTAATTCCTGCGTCTAAAATGATCGCCTGAATTTGCTTTTCGGCCATCAATCTTTGCGCTTTTGCCACGCGCATTTTACGTTCTTCCGCACTAATTGGGGTGAACTCAATGGGTGCTAGTTTAACTGAGGATGAATTTAACGAAAGGGTAGAGGCTAAGAGGCCCCCTTTGATGAAGTTTCTACGTTGCATCCCGAAATTTAAAATAAATCATTTACAATAGAAATTCTCCCGGGATGAATTAACTTTAAATTCAAAATTAACCTATGCGGCTATTATTTATCCGTTTCTCGGCCATCGGCGACATCGTTTTAGCTTCCCCTGCACTTCGATGTGCGAAGCAGCAGATTCCTGGTGTTCAGATTCATTTCTTAACGAAGAAGTCGATGAAAGCCGTCACAGAGGCGAATCCTTACGTGGATCAGTTCCATTATTTTGAAAAGGATCTTTCAGTTACTATTCAGGAATTAAAGGCATATAAATTTGACTACATCATCGATTTACATAAGAATCTGCGCAGTTTGCGGATTCGAAAGGTGCTGGGTGTTCCTTATTTATCTTATAATAAACTGAGTGTTGAGAAGTTTTTGTTGACCAAATTCGGGGTAAATCGGATGCCTGAGCGTCATATTTCGATGCGAAGTGTGGATACTTTGGCACCATTAGGTGTTGTGTATGATGGTAAAGGATTAGATTTTTTTGTTCCTTCTGGGGTTAGTCAGCCTGTTTTTTTTCCTGACGGCTACGTCGCGTTAGTAATAGGCGCTTCTTATTTTACAAAGAAATTGCCTTTAGATTCATTGAAGGCATTGTGTTCCCTGATTCCCCATCCCATCGTTTTAGTAGGAGGGAAGGAGGAAGTCGTAGATGGTGAAGCTTTGTCAGCTATTGATCCTTCACGAATTATAAATACATGTGGGGCCTACTCCTTGCAGGAGTCGGCTTTGATCGTTTCTAACGCTCGTTTAGTGATTTCACATGACACCGGGATGATGTATATCGCCTGTGCCTTTGATAAAAATATCATTGCCATCTGGGGAGCTACTTCTCCCGTTTTACAAGTGGAACCATTTATGCCAGATAATTCGTCGGCACGCATTTTCCAATCCATTGTCCCAAATTTAAGTTGTCAGCCTTGTTCGAATTTTGGTACGAATACGTGTCCAAAAGGGCATTTTAATTGTATGAAGAATCAAGATTTACCGGAGGTAGCGCGGCAAGTGGAGAAGATGTGGTAATCCTTCTACGTGTATTTCAATCGCTTTAATCTTCCTTGATAGGCTTGGTAGTAGTTTTTTTGAGCGTTTTCATCTAAGAAAGAGCTTCGAATTAATCGCTCGGTCTCTGTTGAATTTGCTAGCATTTGGGACAGAATGCGCTCTACCATCTTTTCAGGAATGTTAGCCAATTTACCTAACTGTAGAAATTGGTTCAGTATTTTGCCTTGGTATTGAGCCTTAGGGTATAATCCACCACGTAAAGCAAAATCAATTTCTGCTTGATGCATCTCTGTATTTAATAGATCATAGGCAGGACTCAGAATGAAATCGCCATCTTCAGTTTCCAAGAGGGAGAAATTTTTTAGATGCGCGTCACCATTCGAAAATAGGTAATTAAAAACGATGATTTTAAAGAGTTTTGTAGCTTCTATGACATAGGCAGGTACGTACTGCTGCATGGTTTGGAACATTTCGAGGTAATTGCCTTCGTATTTGTAGTTTGCTCCATGAGTTTGTGGAGTTCTACCTGCCAAAACCGCAAAGTCCTCCTTCGCCCGCTTGCGTCCCGCTTCATCTCGGTCAAAGCGTTTGGTTAGATAGGCCATTTCCCCATTTTGAAAGAAAATCAACCCATTCTCCGCTGTCTCTATCTGAAACACTTGTTTCGCAATTTGCATTGTCAAATGTTCGTTTGCCGGCATTAGGTGTTTATTTCTACCTAAGGTAGGGATTGGCTTCAAAAGGTACTGCCCGCTTTCCCCTGGTTGTGCAAGACGCAATTTATTTTTCTCTAATACCAAAGAATATTTCTCCTGTGCCCCAGCAATTGATAAACTGGTTCTATTTTCAAGGAAAGTACCAGCCACTAGTTCAGAACTCGACGGAGAATCATAAGCAAGCACGTGCGCAACTTTATGATTAGAGAATAGTCGCTGAATAGCAGAGCGGCTGTAGCTTGTATTTCCTTCCGTTAACGTACTTGGACAAAAGAGGAGTTGGGTATACATTTAGTTCAGGGACTGATTAATGGTGATGGCTCCACTCGTATCAAATTGAGCGGTATGAAGTAGTATACCAAAATGATCTGCGGGGTCAATCTTCTTGAATCTGCAGACCGCCTGTTTATTTAAACCCTCCGGTAATAAATGAAAAAATACGGGAAAGAGGTGGGTGGATTTGAACTCCCTTTTTGACTTAGGCATGGTCAAACTTATGGCAGGTTTTTTCTTGTCTTCAAGCCACGTTTCTAAGTACCGAAAATGAAAACTTCCGTTAGCTAATTGGCTCAAAATTCCGGCCGGTTCAGACTTATATAGAATCGTTGTTGACCTCATTTTCTATGTTCGTATTTTTGATTTCTAATTGCAGTTCTAGCCCTAAAACTTGGGCTAATTTTTGAATGGTTTCTAGGGTCGGATTACCTTTACCTGCTTCCAGTTGCTTGATCGTTCTTAAGCTAACTCCTGTTAATAAAGCGAGCGTTTCTTGGGTCACTTGAAGCCTAATTCTACGCTTTTTTAGGGTTTCAACGATGTAATTTAGGTGCATTATAATGCTCTTTTAGTTGTAATAATTTTCAAATATGGCTTATTTCAGTAAATAATGTGCAATATAATACACTTTTATATGAAAATTAAGATTTTTAACTATTTTAAAGATAGCAACCGAAAAAAAAATACTTTTACGAAAGAGATTGTACTAAATTGGAACTTCTTAAATTCACTAAATCGATCAAAATCCGATTCACTATGGTATCAAATACGAGTCCAACATACGCTAGAAAAGGATCTAGTTCGTCAGGATTATTCTTTCTCTTTTTTGTAATCCTTGTGTGTTTGGGAGCCTTCGCAACGAACCCTACTTCGGTAGAACATAAGCTCATTTTGAAAGATAAAATGAGGGAATATTTGAATACAGAAATAGACAAAATGCAACTAGAGAATGACAACAAATTTGCAGCTTTAGGAGCAAGTTTGGGGGCAGCTTTTGGAGGTATAATTGTTGATAAATTCATCGATGAAAATGTTGTGGTGGATGACTATTATTTATTCTCGATTACTAATGTTCGCTGGGAGGGAAAGATCAAAATGGTAGGGTTGGGAATATTCGGTAAAGTAATTTTACACCCCGATATTGATAAGAAACTGAAAGAGGGTTTAACTAAAAATAAATGATTATGAATAGGAATGCAAATGATAAGTGGTTAGGTGGCGTACTAGGTGGAATAGCCAGATCAATGGGTATTTCATCAGGTGTCTTACGCGCTATATTTATTGTTTTATCGCTGGGGATAGGCGGTTTAACGTTTGGAATTAGCTTCGGAGCAGTTGTTTTGATATACCTGATTTTTTGGATGACTGTTTCTGAGCAGTAGTAAAAATTGCTAAATTTTATGAAAAAATAGCCATTTTGAGCTAAATTACATTATTTAGCATTTTAGCTAAATTTAAAATAATCTTTTCTGTTGATTAGTAAGCCAAGCAGATGTTAAAGTTTACTTCGTTGATTACGAAAGTCAGGCTAGCTGGAGAAATTCATCTAATCAGCATTTTTTGTATTAATCATTACTCTTTGTTTAAAACAAAAAAGCCCGACATTTCTGTCGAGCTTATTGAGCCTCCTATCGGGATCGAACCAATGACCTACTGATTACAAATCAGTTGCTCTACCAGCTGAGCTAAGGAGGCGCATTTGAGTTCACAAAAGTAAGCCAAATGGATTAAAACGCAAAAGATTGATTGAAAAAAATTAATCTTTTTTCAATTTCTCGAGTTCCTTTTCCGCTTGAGTGATTTTCTTTTCGACCTCTGCACGTAGTTTATCCGAGTTTTTAGACTTCGCAAAGAATTCTAAGTTATTGGTTAACACGGCGATATCATTTTCTAATGCTTGTATTTTCTTGCGCGCATCTGGTGAAGCTGCTTTTCTCTCCTCACCACCTGAATTTGATTCAGACGATAAAGATTTTAATTCAAAACCCCAAGCAGCTAACTGCTCTTTCGGTTGCGTACGTGCTAAATCAATTAACGCATTCCAGGTAGTACGGAAACTTTCTTGAATGGCTTTCACGTTGTTACGTGGAACGAAACCGATGGCATCCCAAGCTGCTTTCTTTTGGCCTAGAGTGGCTAAAAGGGTAGGGTCCTTTAACATAGCCTCCATTTCTTTTAAAATGGCTTGCTTAGCTTCTAAATTGCCTTCGAATTCAATGTCCTTCGCATTCTTGCCTTTTTCACGTGTTAAATTGAAATAGGCATCACAAGCTGCTTTGAATTTAGCGTAGATTGAATCCTTCTGTTTTTCGGGAACGTGACCGATCTCTTTCCATTTTTTCTGAGTTTCGATGACCATTTGGGTCACCTCAGGAGTGATGGTTCCCGTTTCCACGATTCCATTTACCTGGTCGATCAATAATTGCTTCGCGGCTAAGTTTGCTTTGCGCTCTGCATCAATCTTCGAGAAGAATTCGCTTTTGTGCTTGAAGAAGGTTTTTAAGTCAGACCAAAAATTTTGGCTCACTTCTTTTCCTCCCTCACGAGGTAATCCACCTTTTAAATTATTCCATTGTTCTTGCAGCGCTAATACCGCTTTAGAAGCCTGGTTCCATTCGCTAATGTTCGCTGCGGTGAAGTTTGCGTAATGCTTCATTAAGTCACCGATCTCGCGTTTTACTTTTAGGTTCTCTTCGAAAACTTGCTTTTGGGCATCATTGATGGCTCTTTTTTGTTCGAAAAGCACATCTAATGATTTCTTTACGCGCGTCCAAAGTGCCTCATTGTCATCTCTATTCGCAGGGCCGATGTGCTTGTATTCTTCGAATAGCTCCTCAGCCTCTTTTAATAATTTCTGCAAAGCACCACCTTTTGAAATCTCAGCAGCTAAAGCTTCAAGTTTAGTAGCAATGATTTCTTTGGCCTGAAGATTCTTCTTGCGATCTAACTCTAGAAGTTCGAAGAATATGCTTCTATTACTATAGAAACGATCCACTAAGGCATGATAACTTTGCCAAAGCGTCTGATTCATCGGTCCCTGCACACTGCCTAAACCTTTCCACTCTTCTTGAATTTTCTTGAAGGCTTTAAAGCTCGCATTCACGTGCGCCGGATCAGAATTATCATCCGAATCCACTAAAGTTCTTAATTCATTAATTAAACGCGTCTTTCCCTCTAATGCTTTCTCTCTTAATTTCTCCAAATTAGAGAAGAATGCAGATCTCTCCGTGCGTATGAATGTCGAGATAGCATCAATTTTTTGTGAGATTTCATCTCCCTTAAATGAAAAACCCTCTTCTGAATCCTCATTACTAGCCTTAAAAGCGGCTAAAGCTTCAGCGCGTTCGCCTTGCTTAATAGCTTCCCAGGCTGTTTTTACTTCTTTCGTTAATTCATCTACTTTTTTGAAGTTCGAAGATGAGGCGCTCGCTTGAAGAATCGATTTCAATTGCTCATAAAAAGCTAAAATGTTTTCTTTCGTCGCTTTTGTAAGATCTAGAACAGGAAATTCTACGGCCTTTTCTTCCACTACTGGAAAAACCACTTCGGCTGGAGCAGCTGCTTCAACTACGGGCTCTTCAACTACAGTTTCTTCAGATGCTGTTGCTTCTGTAGGTGTTTCTTTTGTTGGAGTAGGAGTGGTTTCCAATTCTTCTGCTGGATTGCTCTCTTCGGTGATCATAATCGTCGTTGTTTGCGTTTTAACTTAAAAGTTTTTCAAAAATACGCTCCATCGATACAGCGTGACCAATTTTCTCTTTTAGGTCCGCTATAGAAATGCGCTCTTGGGTCATCGTGTTGCGATCGCGAACGGTCACGGTGTTGTCTTCCATGGTTTGGTAGTCCACCACCACACAATACGGTGTTCCAATTAAATCTTGACGGGTATAACGCTTGCCTATGGCGCCACCATCGTCGTAAGTTGTATTAAAGGCAAATTTAATGTTGTTAACAATCTCTTGAGCTTTCTCTGCTAAGCCATCTTTCTTCACTAATGGCAGAACGGCTACTTTAACTGGAGCTAAAGCCGGGTGGAAGTTTAAGAAAACACGTTGTTTTTCTTGATCTCCTTCACCCACTGTCTCTTCTGTGTAGGCATTGCAAAGTATCGCTAAGAATAAACGATCGGCCCCTACGGACGTTTCAACCACATAAGGTATGTAATTTTCGTTTATTTCTGGATCAAAATACTGTTGTTTCTTTCTCGATAAATCCTGGTGTGCTTTCAAATCGAAATCCGTTCTCGAGTGGATTCCTTCCATTTCTTTAAAGCCAAAAGGGAACTTGTATTCGATATCCACCGCCGCATTCGCGTAGTGAGCTAATTTATCGTGATCGTGGAATTTCAACGATGTAGCGGGTATACCTAAAGCCAAATGGAACTTCATACGTGTTTCTTTCCACTTCGAATACCATTCCATTTCTGTGCCAGGGCGAACGAAGAATTGCATCTCCATTTGTTCGAATTCACGCATACGGAAGATGAAATTACGAGCTACGATTTCGTTACGGAAGGCTTTTCCGATTTGCGCAATGCCAAAAGGCACCTTCATGCGACCCGTCTTTTGGACATTTAAGAAATTTACAAAAATTCCCTGAGCTGTCTCCGGACGTAAATAAATTAAACTAGCATCCTCAGAAACCGCACCTACTTGCGTCGAGAACATCAAATTGAATTGACGTACCTCAGTCCAGTTAGCTGTGTTCGAAACAGGACACTTGATATTTTCATCGATAATGATCTGGCGAACTCCCTCTAAATCACCTGCATCTAAGCATTTCGCCATCTTTTGTAATAAAGCCTTCGCTTCTGCCTCTTTACCTTCGTCCTCTAATTGTGCTGCTTTTTCCTCTAATAAGGTATCCGCGCGGTAACGTTTTTTGGAATCCTTATTATCAATCATCGGATCATTAAAGGAATCGACGTGACCAGAGGCTTTCCAAGTTAATGGGTGCATAAAAATTGCCGCATCAAGGCCGACCACGTTGTCATTCAACATTGTCATTGCCTTGTACCAAACTGTTTTTAAATTATTCTTTAATTCGACACCGTTTTGACCGTAATCATATACCGCTTGCAAACCATCATAAATCTCAGAAGAAGGAAATACGAAACCATATTCTTTCGCATGTGAAATAATATCCTTTAAAGCTGAGGCGGTATCTTGTTTTTTATTTTCCATTAAATCAATCTTAATTCAATCTTATAAGTTTGCAATTTACCGAAAAGAATGAAAGAATGAGGCTTGCAATGTGTTTTTTCTTAATTTTGGGCTGATTTCCATGGTAAAAACCAAGATATTGATGAAAAACGTTTCCTTCGCCTTAATTCAGCTATCCTGTAGCACATCTGTTTCAGAAAACTGGCAAAAAACGATTTCCTCCATTCGCGACGCCGCTAGCAAAGGAGCGCAAGTGATATGCTTGCAGGAATTGTTTAAATCGGTCTATTTCTGTTACGAAGAAAAGCAGGATTTTTTTGCACTGGCAGAAGCAATCCCGGGTCCATCGACGGACGAATTAGGGGCTTTGGCAGCGGAATTAAACGTTGTAATCGTCGCCTCTCTTTTTGAAAAGCGCGCAGCAGGTCTTTACCATAACACCACCGCGGTCATCGACGCAGACGGGAAATACCTCGGTAAATACCGTAAAATGCACATTCCTGACGATCCTGGCTATTACGAGAAATACTATTTCACCCCAGGCGATTTAGGTTATCAAGTATTTAATACGAAGTTTGCCAAAATAGGCGTTCTCATCTGCTGGGATCAGTGGTATCCAGAAGCAGCCCGATTAACGGCTTTAAAAGGAGCAGAAGTGTTAGTTTATCCGACAGCCATCGGGTGGGATTTAGAAGAAAAAGACGGTGAAATCAACCGCGAACAATACCAAGCTTGGCAAACCATCCAGCGTTCTCATTCAGTCGCTAATGGCGTCCCTGTTGTTTCAGTAAACCGTGTGGGAACAGAAAATGGACAACAATTTTGGGGAGGAAGTTTTGTTTCCAACGCTTTTGGTCGCGTGATTTTCCAAGCCTCCCACGATCAAGAAGAAATTGCTTTAGTGGATGTGAACGTCGATTCGAGTGAATACTACCGCAGAACCTGGCCTTTCTTTAGAGATAGACGAATTGATTCTTACGGGGGGATTACGGAGAGGTTTATTGATTAGATAATAGATTATAGAGTAGAGAGTATAGAGTAAAGATTAGTCCGGAAAAGCAGATAAGAGATTATAGAGTAGAGAGTAGAGAGTACAGATAAATAAGGCTCGAAAAAATAGTTATTGTCTATTATCTATACTCTCTTATCTCTACTCTCTACTCTCTTATCTCTACTCTACAAAATCAGCTGCGCTGATTTTTAATGCGCTTCCAGCCAATTCTCTCCCACGCCAATTCCCGTTTCCATCGCCACGCCTAAATCCATGGCTTCGCACATGATTTTGTTGATTTGGACTTTTAGGTAATCAACTTCGTCTTTGTGTGCATCGAACACGAGTTCATCATGAACGGTTAGGATCATTTTCGATTTCAGGTTCTCTTTTTCGAGGAAATCTTGGATTTGAATCATCGCGACTTTGATCATATCCGCCGCAGAACCTTGGATAGGAGCGTTGATGGCGTTGCGTTCAGCGAAACCACGCTCGTTCATATTGGCTGATAAGATATCGCGTAAATAGCGGCGGCGACCTAAAACCGTTTCAACGTAGCCGTTGTCGCGGGCGTCAGTGATGCTTTGGTCCATAAAGGTCTTCACTTTAGGGAATTCAACGAAGTATTGATCGATGATTTCCTTTGCCTCCGTGCGGGAAATACCTAATTGAGCAGCAAGTCCGAAGGCCGAAACGCCGTAAATAATCCCAAAGTTCACCGTCTTCGCCTTGCGACGCATATCCGAAGTAACTTCTTCTAAAGGAACGTGGAATACTTTCGCGGCAGTGGCTTTGTGTACGTCCAAACCGTTATTGAAGGCATCTAGCATCGATTCGTCTTTCGAGAAGGCGGCCATGATGCGGAGTTCGATTTGGGAATAATCCGCGGATAAAATCAAATGATTTTCATCACGAGGGATGAAGGCCTTGCGGATTTCTCGACCACGAACGGTACGGATAGGGATGTTTTGTAAGTTTGGATCCTTTGATGAAAGACGACCAGTAGCGGTAACGGCTTGCATGAAAGAAGTATGAATGCGACCGGTAGTAGGAGAAATAAGTGCCGGAAGGGCATCTACGTAGGTCGATTTTAATTTCTGTAATTCGCGGAAGTCTAAAATCAGTGAAGCGATTTCGTGCTCGGCTTCTAGTTTAGAAAGCACCTCTTCGCCCGTCATGTACTGACCTGTTTTTGTCTTTTTTGCTTTCGGATCTAACTTCAGTTTTTCAAATAGAATCTCGCCTAATTGCTTAGGAGAAGCGATGTTGAATTCTTGTCCCGCCGTGGCAAAAATCTTCTCTTGAACGGCTTTGGAATCTGCCTCTAAAGTCTTCGACATCTCTTGTAAGAAGGGAACATCTAAGTTCACCCCTTCGCATTCGATGGCAGATAAAACACGTGCCAGAGGCATTTCTACCTCGTTCAATAGCTGAACAGCTTTCGGATTTGTTGTTAATTGTTTGTCTAAGAAAGGCTTGAGTTGCAGGGTGATATCGGCATCCTCTGCTGCATATTCCTTAATTAAGTTCAACTCCACTTCCCGCATGTTGCCTTGTTTAGCCCCTTTTTTACCGATCAAGTTTTCGATCGACATCGGTTCGTAGCTTAGGTAGGCGAGGGCCAAAGCATCCATCCCGTGGCGTTTTTCTGGCTCAATTAAATAGTGCGCTAGCATTGTGTCGTAGGTAGCGCCTTTGATTTCGATGCCATAATTGCGCAAGACGCTCATGTCGTACTTGATGTTTTGGGCGATTTTGGTGGTGGATTCTTTGGCAAAAATTCCTTTAAACAAATCTGCCTGCGCTTGACATGCCGCCTGATCCTCTGGGAATGGCACATAAAAGGCCTCACCCTTGCGATAAGAGAAGGACATGCCTACTAATTGTGCCTCGATGGCCACTAAACTCGTCGTTTCCGTATCAAAACAGAAGGCGTCTTGGCGATCTAAGAAACTAATCAAGGACTTGATCGCGTTCTCACCCTGCACTAAATGGTATTGGTGTGCGGTATTGCTTAAGTTAGCATAGCTTGTTGTGCTGACTTCTTCTTCCTCCATTTCTGGGGCGGAAGCAGCTGCAGGAGCCGGTGAACCAAACATGTCCATCTGATTCGCATCCACTTTAGGTGACGCTTTCACTTTCGCTACTACCGGTTCATCCTCGCCTAAAATACGCTTGCGCAGCGTTCTGAATTCTAATTCCTCTAATAAGGGCTCTAATAGGGCTCTATTCGGTTGAGAGGCTCTTAATTTTTCTTCTTCGTATTCGATAGGTACTTCGAGCATAATGCGGGCCAAATGCTTCGATAAAATGCCCTGCTCGCGGAAATTGACAAGGTTTTCCTGCAATTTGCCTTTTAACTTATCGGTATTGTCTAATAAGTTTTCCAAAGACCCAAACTGCTCGATGAGCTTTTGGGCGGTCTTTTCACCTACCCCTGGAATGCCGGGAATATTATCCACCGCATCACCCATCAAACCTAACATATCGATGACTTGGTCTACGTTTGAAATATTCCAACGTTGGCATACTTCTTTTGGCCCTAAAACCTCTACACCTTTGCCCATAAAGGCCGGTTTGTACATCTTAATGCGCTCCTCCACTAATTGCCCGTAATCCTTATCTGGGGTCATCATGAAGACCTCGATGTCTGGATTCGCACGAACGGCTTTTTTCGCAATCGTTCCGATCACGTCATCGGCCTCGTATCCATCTAAAATAAGTAGCGGAATATCCATCGCCTCGACTAAGCGTTTCACATAAGGAATCGCAATAGTAATATCTTCCGGTTGTTCTTGTCGCTGCGCCTTGTAAGGTGTATATTCTTTATGGCGGAAAGTAGGCGCTGGTGTATCAAATGCTACCCCTAAATAATCTGGTTTCTCCTTATTAATTACCTCTAGGATCGTATTTGCAAAGCCAAAAACGGCGGAAGTATTAATTCCCTTTGAAGAGATGCGGGGTGTTTTGGCAAAGGCAAAATGGGCGCGATAAATCAAGGCCATCGCGTCAAAAAGGAATAATTTTTTCATGTAATTCAGCTATATTTGGGGAAAAGGAGTGCCTTTGTAAAGATAATAAATTTATCCTCGAAATTATGAACTTAGCTGACCTGCGCCTAAACTACCAAAAGGGAGAATTGCACGAACAACACGTACATCCAGATCCTTTTGCTCAATTTGCCACCTGGTTCAAGGAAGCGCAAGCTTCTCAGTTAAGTGAGCCTAATGCCATGTTTTTGAGCACAATAAGCTCCTCCGGCCGGCCCTCTGGTCGCATCGTTTTATTAAAAACAGTCGACCATGGTTTCAGTTTCTTTACGAATTATGAATCTCGCAAAGGCCAAGATTTAGCCTTCTCCTCACAAGCCTCCATTACCTTTTTCTGGGGCGAATTAGAGCGTCAAATCCGCATCGAAGGCCACGTCGAAAAACTCTCTACCGAATTATCTACTGCCTATTTTCATTCCCGTCCCCGCGAATCGCAATTAGGTGCCTGGGTTTCCGAACAAAGTAGCCGCGTTTCCCGTGACGAATTAGAAAAACGCTATGCTGAGCTAGCTGCACAATACGAAGGTAAAATGATTCCTAAACCAGACCACTGGGGCGGTTATCGATTAGTGCCGGATTATTTTGAATTTTGGCAAGGTAGACCATCTCGTTTACATGATCGTGTGGTGTATGATGCGCGGGAGAAAGAAGGTTGGGAGTGTTATCGGGTAGCGCCTTAAAAGCGGCCGTTTTTTAAATAATAAAGCATAAAGCACAAAGAATAAAGTTGGAATCAAAAAGGGCTCGAAATTCGAGCCCTTTTTGATGATTACATAGACAAAAACATTTCATAATTTTATCGCCAAAGGCGATTCAAACTCTATTCTTTATTCTTTATTCTTTGTGCTTTATGCTCTACAATAACTTTTTCTCCAACGTCTTCTGACTCTGGAATCCTTCCCCATATTTCACTCCAATCTTGTGGCCCATTTCCATCGCGCGTGCTTGGATGAAGTTTAAGAAGTCTGGGCTAGAAATGTAAGAAGCCGGTTCAGAAGAATTGGGATCAAAGAATTGACTTTTGAAAGCGCGGATGGCGGCTTCCTTCAGATCCCATTGTGTTGAAATATCGACTACAAAATCGGGTTCTAAATAGCGATCTTGGATGTAATGATAGACATGTGTGGGTCTCCACGCTGGAAGATCACCTGTTTTGATTTGGCGTAATCCAGATAAGAAACAAGCATCTATGGCTAATTGGGCTCCTTTGCCGTGATCAGGATGGCGATCTTCTAAGGCATTAGCCAGAACGATATCTGGTTGGTATTTGCGAATGACTTCAATTAATTTCAATTGTGTTTCTTCGTCGTTTCTGAAAAAACCATCGCGGATGCCTAGGTTTTCACGTACATGCAAACCGAGGATTTTAGTGGCGTCTGCCGATTCTTGTAAGCGAATTTCTGGAGTGCCACGTGTGCCTAATTCTCCGCGGGTGAAATCTACGATTCCCACTTTTTTCCCAGCAGCAATGTGCTTGAGAATAGTTCCAGCGCAGCTTAATTCAGCGTCGTCTGGATGTGCAGCCATTACGAGAATGTCTAGTTTCATAGCGATTAATGAATGCGGATACGGCGACCAGCTCGAATGACCGAGGAGTTTTTCATCCCATTTAACTTTTTCAATTTAGCAATCGAAACTCCTGTTCTTCTTGCGATGGCACCTAAAGTATCTCCTTGGCGTACTTTGGTCCAAGCCTTTGTTCTCGAACGAACTTTATCACCTACAGAACCATACTCATTCTTTAAGGATAGGGAGCGAATGTCAAAAGATCTCGCGGTAATGATAATATGATCAGAAACCGGTTCAAATGGGCTGAAGTTATACACATTCTTCGGGTTCATTGGATTACCTTCATAGCGTGTCTCAAAGTGCAAGTGTGAACCTGTACTACGTCCGGTGCTACCACCTACGCCGATTTGGTCTCCTGCTTTTACGAGGGTTCCGGGCTCAGCACCCGGAGAGGCTAAGTGTGCGTATAGTGTTTCAAAGCCGTTATAATGCCTCACCAGAACATAATTACCGTAACCAGATCGGTCGTAATGACTGACACGTACGATACCATCAAAAACGGAATATACCGGATATCCCGTCTCTAAATCTAAATCCACGCCTGCGTGTAAACGGCCCCAACGAGGTCCGAATGGACTCGTTTGCTTGATTATTTCTAAAGGTGCTGCCCAGTTACGTCCCGATGCCTTATTATATAATTCGATGTCGACAGGTTCGTCAAATTCTTTGGCATCAATATCATAGGGATCAATAATCTTTGTATCCCAAATCGCAAAATAAGAGGCAACCGAAACAAAATCTTCTGTTCCTTCTGGAGCCGCTTCCTCTTCAATCTCAACGATTAGATTCTCGCCTTCATCAATGGAAGTGGTGTCAAAATTACTAATACTCGCATTGACCATTTTAATAGGCTCGAACTTGCGTTCCTGAAGTTCAGAGCCAGCTGTCACCCCTACGGATTCCGTCTCATTTCTAAATTGTAAGGGAGGGAGCTCATCAAGTTCATCCTTCTTCTTGTTCTTTTCTTGGAAAAGTTGGGAATTGGATTTGACTTCGATTTCTGTTTTTTTCTTGAATAAATTCCGCTCTTGAGCCTTCAAGCTGAAGCTCGAAAGAAGCAGTAGACATCCAAAAATATAGGTAATAAACCTCATAAGACTAGTTTAGTGTAAATTGTTCGCGGCTAACCAACGTTCCGCGTCCAATGCTGCCATACAGCCGCTACCTGCTGCGGTAACTGCTTGGCGATAAATGGTGTCCTGCACGTCACCGCAAGCAAAAACGCCTTCAATGCTCGTACGAGTACTCCCTTTCTCGGTAATTAAATATTCTTGTGAGTCCATATCTAAAGTACCTTTAAAGATGGCCGTATTTGGTTGATGTCCGATGGCAACGAAGAATCCAGTTAAGGCGATTTCTTCTTTTGCTTTAGTAATATTATTTACAATGCGAATTCCTGTAACACCGTTAGCATCCCCCAAGATTTCTTCGGTTTCTGAGTTCCAGTGAATTTCAATTTTAGGGTTATTTTTCACACGCTCTTGCATGATAAGCGAGGCACGCATTTCGCCACGACGGACGATTAAGTGTACTTTAGTACATAAATTAGCTAAATAACTCGCTTCCTCAGCAGCGGTATCTCCTGCACCGACAACCGCAACCGTTTGGTTTCTGTAAAAGAAGCCATCGCAAACAGCGCAGGCAGATACTCCTAAGCCATTGAACTTCGTTTCTCCCTCTAATCCTAACCATTTTGCACTTGCTCCTGTGGCGATAATTACCGCATCAGCTTCGATTTCTTTCGTATCGTCGATCCAAACCTTTTTAGGCGATGCTGAAAAATCTACTTTCGTAGCCATACCATAACGTACATCTGTCCCAAAACGCTTTGCCTGGTTCTCTAGGTCCACCATCATCGCTGGTCCATCAATCCCATTAGGGTAACCCGGGAAATTGTCAACTTCTGTCGTTGTTGTTAATTGTCCACCTGGTTGTCCACCTTGGTACATCACAGGGTGTAAACCTGCACGTGAAGCATAAATGGCAGCAGTGTATCCGGCTGGGCCAGAACCGATAATAAGGCATTTAATTTTTTCTGACATTGGAAATTTTATCGAATGGTAATGAGCCTACAAAATTCGGGAAATATAGGCAGAAACACAAGCAATGATTTTTCTTAATAATTCTTACATTTGTCAATTAACCTAAACTAAACGAATGAAAAGCCCAACTATTTTACAGAACCTTACATTTTGGGTATTGTTGTCCATTTTAGTGGGTGTCGTAGTGGGTCATTATTCTCCTAATTTAGCCTTGTATAAGGTACTGGAATCGAAGTTTACTTATAATTTACTGGGTGTTGATTTAAGTTTTGGACCTACACTTAGTGAAGTTTTTAGTGGAATCTTTATTAGTTTGGTTAAACTATTTATCAATCCCATTATCTTCTTAACGATCAGTTTAGGGATTGTGAATATGGGTAACTTGAAAAAGGTAGGCCGTGTAGGTGGAAAAGCACTTCTGTATTTTGAAGTAGTAACAACGATTGCCTTGTTGATCGGATTGGCTGTTTCTACGTTGATTGAGCCAGGAATTGGGGTGATTAGAGATGACATTGCCGGTGGAGATATTTCCAAATACACCCAGAAAGCGGCAGGGTTTTCTTGGATGGGCTTTTTGAAAGAGAACTTTACCGTACAGGTCTTAGGGTTTTCGATTTTCTTCGGAATCTTTTTGAACTATGTGCGAGGAAAGGCGAAGATGATTGCGGGTATGCAGCAGGCTTCGCATTGGGTGTTTAAAGGATTAAAAGTCGTTATGTATTTAGCCCCTTTAGGAGCTTTGGGCGGGATGGCATTTACCATAGGTAAATTTGGTATACATTCCTTGCTTCCTTTAGCTAAATTGATGCTGACGGTTTATGTGACTATGGCTGTCTTTGTATTTGTGGTACTTGGTTTTATTATGCGAAACTGTGGGGAGCGAATTTGGGCGTTTTTGGGCTACATTAAACAGGAATTGTTAATCGTTTTAGGGACCTCTTCTTCTGAGGCTGCCTTGCCTTCTTTGATGCACAAGCTGGAGAAAATGGGCTGTTCTAAGTCGGTAGTGGGTTTAGTGGTGCCGGCGGGTTATTCATTTAACTTGGATGGGACGAGTATTTATTTATCGATGGCTACCTTATTTTTAGCCCAAGTTTATGGTGTACATTTGTCCTGGGAACAAATGCTGACCATCGTAGGTATCCTGATGGTGACCTCTAAAGGGGCTGCAGGAGTGACGGGAAGTGGATTCGTCGTGTTAGCATCTACTTTAAGTGCTTTACAAGTGATTCCAGTAGAAGGATTAGCGCTCTTATTAGGCGTAGATCGATTTATGTCTGAGGCGAGAGCGATTACGAATTTCATTGGGAATGGCGTGGCGACGGTTTGGCTTGCTAAACATGAGGGGGAATTCCAAAAAGAAGAATCAACAAATTAATCATATATGTCTATTTCATCCATTTTAAGACAAGATGCACTCGAGTATCATGCAGGAGGGAAACCTGGAAAAATTGAGGTAAAACCCACGAAATCGACGGCGACTCAGCGAGATTTATCATTAGCGTATTCGCCGGGTGTGGCTGAGCCTTGTTTAGAAATCGCAGAAAACGTTGAAAAAGTATACGATTACACAGCTAAAGGGAACTTAGTAGGTGTTATATCCAATGGTACCGCTGTTTTAGGTTTAGGTAACATCGGTCCAGAGGCGAGCAAGCCTGTTATGGAGGGGAAAGGCGTTCTTTTTAAAGTATTCTCTGATATTGATGTTTTTGATATTGAATTAGCGGTGACAGATCCAGATGATTTTGTGGATACGGTGGCGCGCTTGGAACCGACTTTTGGCGGTATTAACTTAGAAGATATCAAATCGCCTGAGTGCTTTGAGATCGAAGAGAAATTAAAGGCTCGCTTGAAGATTCCGATCATGCACGATGATCAGCATGGTACGGCTATCATTTCGTCTGCAGCCTTACTTAATGCATTAGAAATTGTGGATAAGAAGATCGAGGATACTCGATTCGTTATTTCTGGTGCAGGTGCAGCGGCGATATCGTGTGTGAAACTGTATTTAAAGCTTGGTGCGCGCATTGAGAACTTCTATATTTTCGATAAGGATGGTTTAGTTTCTGAAAATCGTGAGGATTTGAATCGCTATTTAGCGCCATTAGCTGGTAAGGCGGGGAGAACTGCGACCATGGCTGAGGCGATGAAAGGGGCGGATGTTTTTCTTGGTCTTTCCGTAGGTGGTATCTTGAAGCCGGAGATGATAGCCGTGATGGCTGCGAATCCGATTGTATTTGCGATGGCGAATCCCATTCCAGAGATTGGCTATGACGAGGCAAAGGCGGTGAGAGATGATTTGATTATGGCTACAGGTCGTTCAGATTTTCCAAATCAAGTCAATAACGTATTAGGATTCCCCTTCATTTTTAGAGGCGCTTTGGACGTACGAGCATCAGAAATTAATGACGAGATGAAATTAGCGGCGGCTAAGGCTTTAGCTTGCTTAGCCAAGAAACCGGTGCCTGATATTGTGAATTTGGCCTATAATGAGAAATCATTAAGCTTTGGTCCAGAATATATTATTCCTAAACCGGTAGATCCACGCTTGATCACTACCATCTCGATGGCAGTCGCAAAAGCAGCAATGGAATCCGGCGTGGCGACGAAACCGATCAAAAACTGGGATTTGTACGAGACTCAATTAGCAAAACGCCTTGGTTTAGATAATCAAGTGATGAAGTTCATCTTGAAGCGTGCTAAGTCGAAACCAAAACGCATTGTTTTCGCAGAGGCAGAGAACTTGAAAGTACTAAAAGCGGTTCGCGAGGTATTAGACGAGGGAATCGCTAAACCAATTCTTTTAGGCCGCAAGGCAAATATTGATGCAATCTGCGAGGAGCACCACATTGATTTAGGGGATATCGAGATTTTTGATTTTAAGCATCCAGATAATGCGGGTCTATTAGCTGAATTTGCAGAACTATTCTATGAGAAGCGTAAGCGTCGTGGCTTTACTAAGTGGGAGGCAGAGAAGCAGGTTCGTAAGAGTAATTATTTTGCAGCGATGATGTTAGAGACGAATCGTGCGGATGGGGTTATTTCTGGTTTAACTAAGAACTACCCAGATGCGATACGCCCAGCTTTACAAATCATTGGTAAAAAACCTGGTGTAACGAAGGTAGCCGGTATGTACCTGTTACTTAGTAAGCAAGGGCCACTCTTCTTCTCGGATACAACCATTAATTTCTCGCCTTCGGTGGCTGATGTTGTTGAGATAACGGAATTAACTTCAGAAGCGGTAGAACGCTTTAATTTAAAGCCTAAAATCGCCATGCTGTCCTATTCGAACTTTGGTTCAGCAGATGGTGAAGATGCCTTGAAAATGCGCTCAGCTACGCAAATTTTGAAAGAGAAACATCCGACCTGGGTGATTGAAGGAGAGATGCAGGCGCACTTAGCGTTTGATAAGGAACTAAGACAACAGAATTATCCGTTTGCGACGTTAGGAAATGATACCGCGAATACGCTTATTTTCCCTAATCTGTCCTCAGCGAATATTGCCTATAACCTGTTAAAGGAAGCGGCTGATATCGAATATATTGGTCCTATCTTATTAGGATTGCGTAAACCGGTGCACGTTTTACAATTAGGGGCATCCGTTCGCGAGATCGTTAATATGGTCGCGATTGCAGTGGTAGAAGCACAAACTGTTTAATGATACATCCAAGCTTTTCTCAAATTTAATTGGGAAGGGCTTGGATTTTTTATCTCTTTCAATTCTTGCTTCATCGCTTCCAGAATTGCCTCCTTTTCTTTCTTTCCATCTGAACTACGTAATTCACACCCGATAGTGGGTAATAGCTCTTTAAGAGGTAACTCTTTGTTTCCGCTGATGTACATTGTTAAGAATTTTTTAATTCCTTTCACTTGGGTCGTCTCTGCTATGAGTTGGAATAAATCATCATCATTAAAGGATTTTTCAGGACCAAATCGAGCTGATAAGTCGCGGATGAGCTGCTGGTTTCCATAGCGACCATTGGTCTCATTGCGTAGGTATAAATCAAGGCAAAGGCCTATGAGGGCTCCTTTTTGGTATACATTGCCATATTCTTCTTTGTATTTTTCCAAAACCCCTTTGCTCATTTTTGTAAAAGGTATCGAATTATCAAAGCTAAAATAGCTCGTTCGGTGTTTCTCCGTCATTCGCTCGAGAAATGCAGGTAGACTGATCAGACCTCCCTGAAGCTGCATATGTTGAGCGGCATATTCTGTTAGACCCTCATACAACCACAGGTGCTTCGACATCTGTGGATTTTGGAAATCAAAAGAGCCAATCTCTTTGGAATGAAGATTCAGAGGGGTTTGAATGTGAAAAAATTCATGCGCACTTACATCCTGAATGACAGGCCCCATGACCTTTATGGAGTCCTCGGGTAAGTAATAGAAAGAAGACTGCGCATGTTCTAAGGCACCATATGATCCATTTTTCAGATGAGCGGACATCACAATCAGGAAGGCATAGGTATTCACTGGGAAACGGCCGCCAAGATAGTGTAACTGCGCCTTTAACAAAGGTTTTAATTCATTCGCGACTTCAGATGCTTTTATTTTTACATTAGGAGAATACACGGAAATCAAGATGTCAGCATTCGCTAGCTGAAGGTGTACGGTATCTGCTGGAGCCACTAAGATGGGGGCATCCGTTAGTTGTTGGAAACAGGAGGCGGTGTAGGTATTATTGTGTGCCTGCAAGGAGGAGGAGGCCACGAGGTTTTTCGGGGTTTTCAATTGCAAGGACACGGGTAGCTGTTCACGTCCTTTTATGTAGCCGAGTAAGGCATGTGTATTCAGAGCAAACAAGGTGTCTTGCTGAAAATTAGTCCCAGCCGGCTCGAAAATATAGGTTCCTTTAATCTCTGGACTATCCCAGGTATCATCTACTTCGTAGCTGAGTTTCGAAGCGTTTGGTAGAAAGAACGTATTCGTATCTTTTCTGACCACAGATAAGGCTTTCCCTGTGGCATCGAAGGCCTGCAGGTTGCTCACAAATCGCCCAAAATTATAGATGGCATACGTACCCGGCACCATTTTCGGGAAACAAAACTCCTTCACTCCAGCGGGTAATTTGACGTTTACCGTTAACCGATCGTTCTGCAAACGATTTAAATCAATAGAATAGCGGAGGGTGTCTTGTGCTTTTGCAACGGTGAAAAAGCAAAGAAAAATAAAAATCTTTTTAAGCATTAATTCTTGAAGTTCAGCGCCTCATTAGGCTCTATTTTGGTAATCAACAGGGTAGGAATGCTCATCATGAAGGAGACTAAAAGAATCGTAAATACATTGACCATTATCCAAGTAGGTGCATCCCATTGGATAGGCACACTGTTCATATAATAACTTTCAGGATCAAGGGGTAAAAGTTGATAGCTTGATTGTAGGTAACAGAAAAGAAAAGCAATGCCATTTCCAATCAACAAGCCCCTGACTAATATGAACAATCCATTCCACCAGAAGATTCTCCTAATCTGTGATGCGGAGGCACCCATTGATTTTAATAAACCCACCATAGGAACGCGTTCCATAATTAATACCCAAAGTGTGGCAATCAAATTAAAGCAGGCTACCACGAAAAGTAGGCTGATGAAAATCACAATGTTTTTATCCAGCATAGACATCCAGTCAAATAGCGCAGGATAGATCTCTGTTACAGGCTGAATGCGCCATTCTGGAGGCATGGATTTCGCCAAGGCATTGGTTTGTGCTTCTAGATTTTGATTTTCTTTGAAGAAAATCTCATAGGTGCCTAACGAGTCAGCTGTCCAGCCGTTCATTTTTTGGACCCAATCCCGGTCTGCTAAAACAAATATTTTATCGAGTTCTTCTAGTCCTGTCTCGTAAATGCCTTTTATCTTCACTTTCCGGGGTCTTTCCGGCGCACTTAAAAAATAGATAATTAGCGAGTTATTGGTTTTAACTTTCAATTGTTTTGCCAAAGTTTTACTGACAATAACCTCTTGAGGTCCATTTATAGCGGCTGATCCACTGATGATGTTCTTTTCTAGTTGCTTAACCGGGAGATCTTTACCAATACCTTTCACCACGATTCCAGCCAAACCATCTTTTCCCACAATAATACCGGGTCTCTGCACATGGGCTTGAATATGATCAATCTCGGGACGCTGTAAGGTTTGTGCTTCCCATGGCCGGTTACGCACCATGGGAATTTCTGAAAGTGAATGATTACCCGATATTTGGGAGATGCGTGCATCACCAGAAAAGCTGGTAAGCTTATCTTCAATAGTTGATTTAAAGCCAAAAAGAATGGCAAATGCTACCAGAATAATTGCTGTTCCCCCGGCCACCGTTCCGATACCCACGTAAGTCACCGTCTTTGAAAAGGAGGTGTCCTGAGTTTTCCGAATACGCCTAGCTACAAAAAGAGGGAAATTCATTAGATTTGATTTTTAATTCTGAACCGCAAAGAAAACACGAATGGGGCGTAAATCAAATAGTATTGTTTTAATGTTCTGCCTTTTGGCTTTTACAGGATTCTCTCAAAAAGCGCTTATTCCAGGCGCTGCCCAATTCTCAGCCTATCTTCCATCCTTACAAGGAAAAAATGTCGCGCTTGTTGTAAATCATACCTCTGTGGTAGGGAAGACACATTTAGCCGACACTTTATTGTCGCTGGGGGTATTGGTTAAGAAGATTTTTGCCCCGGAGCATGGTTTCAGAGGAACGGCAGATGCGGGAGCTCACATTGACAATGAAGTAGATAAGAAGACCGGTTTAGCCCTTATCTCTTTGTATGGAAAACACAAGAAACCTACCGTAGAGGACTTGCAAGGGATAGATATCGTACTTTTTGATATCCAAGATGTAGGTGCTCGTTTTTATACCTTTTCTTCTACTTTGCATTATGTGCTTGAGGCCTGTGCAGAGAATCAAAAATCCTTATTGGTTTTAGATCGCCCTAATCCGAATGGTCATTATGTGGATGGTCCCGTGCTTGAAAAAGCGCAAGCATCTTTCGTGGGTTTGAATCCCATTCCGGTAGTACATGGTTGCACGCTGGGAGAATTAGCGCGTATGATTAATGGTGAGGGTTGGTTAGCAAATAGTGCCAAAGCCTCTTTGAATGTCATTCCTGTCGCGAATTATACGCATGCGTCCCCGGTTCACGTAGCGATTGCACCATCGCCTAATTTACCGAATGATCAATCCATCGCTTTGTATCCATCGCTTTGTTTGTTCGAGGGAACGAACGTCAGCGTCGGTCGAGGAACGGATTTGCAGTTTCAAGTGGCTGGTACGAATATTGCAGGACTTGGGGATTACACTTTTATACCCGTCCCTAAACCGGGAGCGATGGACCCACCTTTAAAAGGCCAAACCTGTTATGGCTACAACCTATCTACCTTGCCGGCTAGGAGTTTAGGATTTAGCCTAAAATACCTCCTGTATTTTTATCAGAAGTCTGGATTAGGGGAGAAGTTCTTTACTTCGCCTTCCTTTTTTGATAAGTTAGCAGGAACAGATTCTCTTCGACTGGCGATAATAGCCGGTAAATCTGAGAAGGAAATTCGCGATTCTTGGGAGCCGGGATTAGTTCAATACCGAAAAATGCGCCAAAAATACCTCCTCTATCGTTAGAATTAGGTAAAAAATTCCGACATTTGCCGTTTATTTTTAAGCAAAAACAAACATGGCGGAAAAGATCCTTATACTTGATTTCGGTTCTCAGGTGACCCAATTAATTGCGCGTCGCATCAGAGAAGCACAAGTCTATTGCGAAATACATCCTTTTAATCACATCCCAGTTATTGATGATTCCGTAAAAGGTATAATACTTTCAGGAAGCCCTTGCTCGGTACGCGACGAAGATTCTCCTCGAGTGGATTTAAGTTTGTTTGGCTCTTTGCCCATTTTAGGTATTTGCTACGGTGCTCAATTGTTAGCGCACCAGGGCGGAGGCTCCGTTCAGGCATCTGGTCACCGCGAATATGGCCGTGCTCACATGACAAGTGTGAAGCAGAGTCTACTTTTAGAAGGATTATCGGCCACAGGCCAAGTTTGGATGTCTCATGGTGATACTATCATGGAATTGCCTGCAGAATATGAATTAATCGGATCCACAGAGACCGTTCGTGTCGCAGCCTTTGCACACGTATCTAAGCCGATTTTCGGTATTCAATTCCACCCAGAAGTGACACACTCGACGGAAGGAAGTTTATTAATTAAGAACTTTATTGTCGGAATTTGTGGCTGCGCTCAGACATGGACATCGGATTCCTTCGTTGATAGAACCGTTGCAGAACTTCAGGCCAAATTAGGGAATGACAAAGTCGTTCTAGGTCTTTCGGGCGGCGTAGACAGCTCAGTCGCGGCCGTTTTATTACACCGTGCTATCGGCAAAAACCTCTATTGCATCTTCGTAGACAATGGTTTATTGCGCAAAGATGAATTCGAGCAAGTATTAGAATCTTACAATACCTTAGGTCTAAACGTGAAGGGAGTTAACTCCAAACAACGTTTTTATGATGCTTTAAAGGGTTTAAAAGACCCAGAAGATAAACGCAAGGCCATCGGTAAGACCTTTATCGAGGTATTTGACGAGGAGGCCCACTTAATTGAGGGTGTTTCATGGTTAGGACAAGGAACAATTTATCCAGATAAAATTGAATCGGTTTCTTTAAAAGGCCCAAGTGCAACGATTAAATCCCACCACAACGTGGGCGGTTTACCTGACTTCATGAAGTTGAAAGTGGTGGAGCCTTTGGATGCTTTATTCAAAGATGAGGTGCGTTTAGTAGGAAAGACTTTAGGCGTGCCAAAAGACATTTTAGGCCGTCATCCTTTCCCAGGTCCAGGTTTAGGTATCCGTATTTTGGGCGATATCACTCCTGAGAAAGTCGATATCTTACAAAAAGTAGATGCGATCTTTATCAATGGATTGAAAGAGGACGGTTTGTATGATCAAGTTTGGCAAGCAGGTGCGATCCTTTTACCTATCCAATCGGTAGGTGTCATGGGCGATGAGCGTACCTATGAGCAAGTAGTTGCCTTACGTGCCGTTTCCAGTGTAGACGGAATGACGGCTGACTGGTGCCATTTGCCTTATGAATTCTTAGGTCGCATTTCAAACGAGATTATTAATAAGGTCAAAGGGGTGAATAGAGTGGTGTATGATATATCGAGTAAGCCGCCGGCGACGATTGAGTGGGAATAAATTGTTTTGTGTGTTCGAAATCGTGCTTCGCAATATTTTTAGAGTGGAGATAAGAGAGTATAGAGTAGAGATAAAGAATAAAGCTTAAAGAATAAAGATGGCATAAAAAAGGGATCGATTTCGATCCTTTTTTTTGTTCATTTGTGAAAAATCATTTCTAAACGTATCGCCGAAGGCGATTCCAAATCTCTACTCTCTACTCTCTACTCTCTACTCTATAATCTCTAATCTAGTTTATTCTTTGTGCTTTATTCTTTATGCTTTAATGTTTCTAAACCGCTGCGCGGTTTTGAAACAAATCAACGAGATAAACCATCGTCTCCGTCGCCTTTTGCATATCCTGCACCGAAACCCATTCTTGTTTGCTGTGGAAGGCATGTTCCCCTGCGAAGATGTTAGGGCAAGGTAAGCCCATAAAAGTTAAGCGGGAACCGTCGGTTCCGCCGCGGATGCTGGTTGTTTCGGCTTTAAGTCCGGCTAAACGCATTGCCTCCATGGCTAATTCGATGCATTCCGGGTGGTTAATTAATACCTCATTCATATTGCGGTATTGCTCGGTTTGAGTGTAGGTGGCCGAGGAATTGGGGTATTTGCGCAAGACCATTTCGGAGATTTGTTGAATGATGAAGCCGTATTCTTGTAGTTTTTCCGTTTCGAAATCTCGTAGGATGAATTCGATGGTGGCTTCTTCCACGCTACCAGAGATGTCAGTGGGGTGGATGAAACCCTCTTTTCCTTCGGTGGTTTCGGGGCTGAGGCGGTCTTTAGGGAGGGTGTTGACAATTTCTGCGGCTATTTTCAGGGCGCTTTCCATACGGCCTTTGGCAAAACCAGGATGCTGAGAAACGCCTTGGATTTTCACGACGAAACCGTCGGCAGAGAATGTTTCGTTCTCTAAATGTCCCCGCTTTTCGCCGTCTAAGGTATAACCATATTGGGCCTTAATCTTTTGCATATCCACGTGATCTGTTCCGCGACCTACTTCCTCGTCTGGGGTAAATAGAATGGTGATGGGTCCATGAGGGACCTCTGGGTTTGATTGCCAAAAATTCACTGCATCCATTATTTCTGCCACTCCTGCCTTGTTATCAGCACCTAAAAGGGTGGTGCCACTGGCCGTAATGATGTCATTTCCGATTTGTTCCGTTAAATCAGGATGCTCATTTAAACAAATAACGACCGATGGATCATCGGGTAAAACCAAGTCTTGTCCATGGTAATAGGGGTGAACGATGGGTTTAACATGAGTTCCAGAACAATCAGGGGATGTGTCCATGTGCGCACAAAAGCATAGGCCAGGAACTTCGTGTGGTACATTGGATTCCAGTTGAGCGTAAACATAACCGAATTCATCTAAGTGTGCATTGGTTATTCCTAGTGCCTGAAGTTCGTGCACTAAAATCTTGCCCAGATTTTTTTGTTTTTCAGTGCTGGGACTGCTGCTTGAATGAGGGTCGGATTGAGTATCGATTTGGACATAATTCAGAAAGCGTTCTTTCGATGTAAAGATGTAATTCGGGATCAATTCCGAGATTTTAGGCATAAAATTTGAATTATATTGAAATATTATAAGAAAAAATTGTCTTTAATAAATTTATTTCTTGAGGATTTGTAAAGGTAATACACCTTTAAGAATTACGTATTATCTTAGTGCCTTGAATTTACTAAGCTTACAACTATGTCTCAAAATGCTGTGATTAACCTCGATGGCAAATCGTTCGAATTACCTACTTTCGTAGGAACCGAAAACGAGAAAGCGGTCGATATTGCGAAACTTCGCGATTTGTCTGGATACGTAACGTATGATCCAGGTTACAAGAACACGGGTGCAACGAAGAGTGCGATTACTTTTTTAGATGGCGAGGAAGGAATTCTGAGACATTGTGGTTACAGTATTGAAGATTTAGCGGATAAGGCTAGTTTTTTAGAAGTAGCTTATCTTTTATTAAACGGCGAATTACCTACGCAAGCGCAGTTAGATGCCTTCGAAGCCTCTGTGAAGAAAAACACTGTTTCTAACGAGTCATTATTAAAAATTCAACAAGTTATTCCGTCTTCTACTCACCCGATGAGCGAATTATCAGCTTTAGTTGGTTTAATGGAAGGTCAATATAATCCGGCAGATACGCAAGAGAACATCTTACGCTTGATTGCTGCCTTGCCTATTTTAGCGGCTTGGAACTATAAGAAATCGATTGGTGAGGCTATTGTGGCTCCGGATCCGTCTTTAGACTATTGTTCTAACTTCTTAAAAATGATGTTCGCTAAGCCAGGCGAAGATTACAAGGTAGATCCAATCGTTTCTAAAGCATTAAACAAATTATTAATCCTTCACGCTGATCACGAGCAAAACTGCTCTACGTCGACGGTGCGTTTGATTGGTTCTTCTCACGCGAGTATCTTCTCCAGTATTTCAGGTGGTATTCAAGCTTTATTTGGTCCATTACACGGTGGAGCTAACCAAGCAGTAATCGAAATGTTAGAGGAAATCAAGCAAGCGGGTGGAGATACGTCTAAGTTCGTAGCGATGGCAAAAGATAAGACATCAGGCTTCCGCTTGATGGGCTTTGGTCACCGCGTCTACAAAAATTTTGATCCTCGTGCACGCATCATCAAAAAAGCGGCGGACGATGTGTTGACTGCATTAGGTGTAGTTGATCCCGTTTTAACGATTGCACAAGAATTAGAAGCTGCTGCTTTAAGTGATGAGTATTTCGTGGCTCGTAAGTTATACCCGAACGTAGATTTCTATTCAGGCATCATTTACCGCGCTTTACACATTCCTACGAATATGTTTACGATCTTGTTTGCGATCGGGCGTCTTCCAGGTTGGATTTCTCAACACCAAGAGATGATGACAAATAAGGAGCCTATCGGTCGTCCTCGTCAAATTTACGTAGGTTCTCCTTCACGTGCGTTTGTTGATATCGCGAAACGATAAGTTTTTACATACCATCAGAAAGGCCTCCGAATTCGGGGGCTTTTTTGTTTTACCTGTTTTCGACCTAGCTTTGTATCCTTATGCGTATAGTATTTTTCCTTTTGTTTAGTTTTTGTGTTTGTGCTCAGGTTCAAAAAGGACAGGCCTCTTTTTATTCCAATCGTTTGAAAGGGCATCGGACGAGTAGTGGGGAGAAATACAATCCAGCTAAATTCACGGCGGCACATCGGAAACTACCTTTTAATACTTGGGTGGAGGTATATATGCCCAAAACTAAGAAGACCACTTTCGTGCGTATCATCGACCGTGGCCCCCATAGTCGTAAACGAATCATTGATCTTTCTAGGGCTGCGGCAAAAGATTTAGGATTAATTCCTTACGGTTTTTCATTGATACACATCAAACCAGTAAAAGAAAAATCTCGAATAGATTCTTTGAATGCTATGGAATCTGCAGAAATTTATGAGTTTGAACCGAAATCTGCCATTCAGGATTCGCTTTCACAAAATCCACGATAAGGGGATTCATCTGTTCTTGTTTCGACCATTCAGGCTGTAAATACAGCGCAGATTGTGCAGGAAGTTTCTTTGCCCATTCTTGTGCCCATTGAATGTCCGAAGGGTGATTTACCACTACTTTCAACTCATTTGTTAGCGCTAAAATGCCTTCATTAGGTGCTTTAAATTTTTTAGGAGAGAAGCAAACCCAGTCCCAGATTCCCGTAATTTTTTCTGTAACACCAGATGTTTCGATGTGCGTTCTAAATCCTGCCTCTTTCAATGTTTCCGTTAAGGGGCCTAGATCATGCATTAAGGGTTCTCCACCTGTAATAACAACCAATCGGCCTGGATGCGCTAATGCCTCATTTAGTAAGGTAGCGACAGATTTAACCGGATGTGTATCCACCGGCCAGGATTCTTTTACATCACACCAATGACAGCCTACATCGCAGCCTCCCAAACGGATAAAATAAGCTGCATGTCCTTGGTATTTCCCTTCCCCTTGAATAGTATAAAAAGATTCCATTACCGGATAGGTAAATTCGGCTCTTTTTACGGCGGTTTTTATATCTTTGGGGTCGGATTGCATTTGGACTTAAAATTGAATAACAAAATTAAGTCTAGAATTGTAATTTAACTAATCCATGAATCCAACAAACGCAAAAAATCGCTTATTCATTGCTATTGGGCTTGTAAGCACCTTGTGTTTAGTATCCTCTTGTTGGTCAGCGCGTTGTCCTCATAAAACGTGTAGAGTGCAAGTGGAGCATCGCCATGGAGTAAGTTATTATCGCCCTAATGTGGCTTTTTCTTGGATGTGGACGCCGCGTTACAAACATATCAGAGCAGAGGATAAAAAAAATAAAAAGAAATGAAGCAAAGGGTAGTCATATCGGCAGCTTCGCTGAATCAATTGCCTTTGGATTGGGAGGGGAATCGTCAACGTATTTTACAAGCGATCTATCAATCGTCTTCATATGGCGCGACTCTTGTCTGTCTACCCGAGCTTTGTATCTCAGGTTATGGCTGTGAGGATCAGTTTTTAGCGCCTTTTACAGCTGACAAATCCTGGGAATCGCTAGAAAAAATCGCATCTTCAGTGCGCGAAATAGTCGCAATTGTAGGGTTAGCTCTACCTTGTGAAGGAGAGCTATATAATGTATCTGCCATCGTCTCAGGAGGCAAAATACAGGCCTTGATTCCTAAACAGTTTTTAGCGGATGACGGTGTTCATTATGAGCCTAGGTGGTTTAAAGCGTGGCCTAAAGGCCGTAGAGTAAGTTATAAAGGGATTCCCTTAGGCGATTACCGCGTTCATTTCGCCGGAATCACGCTGGGAATTGAAATTTGCCAAGATGCCTGGGAAGGGGAGAAGCGTCCAGCGCATGATTTAGCAAGACGTGGAGTTTCGGTTGTTTGTAATCCGACGGCCTCACACTTTGCTTTTGGAAAAGCAGAAATTAGAAAAGCTTTAGTGCTGGAGGGAGCTAAAATTATCAATGGTGCCTATGTATTTGCGAACTTATTAGGGAACGAAGCCGGTCGAATTATTTTTGATGGAGATGCCTATATTGCTCACGAAGGCGCAATAAAGCAACAAAGTCCTCGGTTCTCCTACCAGGATTTTTCATTGATTACTTCAGAATTAGACCTTCCGGTTCGGGAAGATCAGGGAGAAGATGTTATCTCGTTTGATTTCAAAATACCTGCAACACAGCCTATTTTGGCGGTTCCAATTCCTGCCTGGGAAGATTCTGTATTCAAAAAAGAAGAAGAATTCGCTAGAGCAGTAGCTTTAGGTTTATTTGATTATTTGCGCAAATCTCGATCGCAGGGCTGGGTTTTATCTCTTTCTGGTGGGGCTGATTCGTCTGCTATTGCTTCGCTTTGTGCTTTGAGTATTCAATACGCGCAGAAGGAACTGGGCTGGGAAGGTTTGAAAGAAAAATTAAATTATATTCCACTGACGAAGCCTGAAACGGTAATGGCAGATTTATTAACAACCATCTACCAAGGGACCGTTAATTCATCGCAAAATACCCGTGATTCAGCTCGAGAATTAGCGGAATGGATCGGTTCGACACACTGCGTGATCGAGATTGATGGAATTGTAAAAGGATATCGAGAGTTAATCGAGGGGGCTATTGGTCGTTCATTGACTTGGGATCAAGATGATATTTCACTCCAAAATGTACAAGCTAGGGTTCGCGCCCCGAGCGCTTGGATGTTAGCAAATATTAAAAATGCTCTTTTACTAGCTACTTCAAATCGTTCAGAGGCGAGTGTGGGATATGCGACGATGGATGGCGACACCTCTGGTTCGATTTCCCCTATTTCAGGTATTGATAAAAGTTTTTTGAGGACTTGGCTGCTTTGGTTAGAAAAACAAGGCTTTAAGGGACTTCATTTAGTGAATTGTCTGGAGCCAAGCGCGGAATTGCGTCCACTTTCAGAAAAACAGGTGGATGAGGAGGATTTAATGCCATATCCGATCTTGAATACGATTGAGCGTTTAGCTTTTTATGAATTAAAGTCGCCGCATGACTGTTTAGAGGAGGTGAATAAACGCTATGGATCTGTTTTTGCCAAAGAAAAGCTCGAAGAATTCGTTCGGCGATTCTTCCGACTTTGGGCAAGGAATCAATGGAAAAGGGAGCGTTATGCGCCTGGATTCCATGTAGATGACTATAGTTTAGATCCCAAGAGTTGGTTACGTTTTCCGATTCTGTCCGCAGGTTTAGAAAAAGATATATAAACAAAACACGAAGAAACAGATGTTATTAGTTGTGGATGTGGGTAACACGGATATCGTGTTTGGTTTTTATGAAGATAAGACATGGAAGGCGGTTCTCAGAACGCCTACTCACCAGCCTTGGAGCGCGAATGGTGTGGTAAATTGGATTAAGAAGGAGTGGGCCTCTAAAGAATTGGGTGACACTTTACCTTCTTTGGCCTTAATATCCTCTGTTGTTCCGTCTATTTCACCTCAAATTCAGCGTGGATTAAACCTCTGGTTAGGTTATTCGCCTGTCATGATGCGGCCTAAACTATACGAGACTTTAGAAATTCAAGTGATTGTTCCGGAGGAAATAGGCTCTGATTTAGTCGCTAATGCGGTGTATGCGCATGAAAATTATAAAGCCAATGTGTTGATTGTAGATTTTGGCACAGCCTTAACCTTTACTTTAGTCAATGCGGATGGTAAAATGGAGGGCGTTTCCATTGCTCCAGGTTTAAAGACGGCGGTAAAATCACTCTTCTCCCAAACAGCTCAATTACCCGAAGTACCGCTCGAAATGCCCGAGTTTAATTTAGGAACCGATACGGTTTCAGCGATTCAGGCGGGTATTTTATGGGGCTACGTGGGTATGGTAAAAGAGATGATAAGCCGGGTAAAAGAAGATAAAAAAGGAGATTTGAAAGTGGTGGCCACGGGCGGATTATCGTCTATTTTGACCCCATTAGCCTCATATTTCGATGAGGTAAATAAATTAATAACCTTAGAAGGTTTGCGTATCATCGCAGAACGAATTAAAGCCTAAGACCATGTTTCCGAAAGATCAAGGATATTTTTTTCCAGCCGAATGGCATCCTCACGTCGCTACTTGGATCACTTTTCCGCACAATGACCATTCGTGGCAGGAAGAGAAATTAGACCAAATGTACCCGGAATATTTTGCCTTGATTAAGGCGATTTCGCAAGGGGAACAAGTTCGGATTAATGTGAATTCCTTGGAATTAAAAGCGTTTGTGGTGAGTCAATTGTCTGTTTATGGGGTCGATTCAACGAAAATTGAATTCAATCTTCAACCTACGAATGATGCTTGGTGCCGCGATCATGGGCCAGCTTTTCTAGTGAAAGAAGGTAGCTCCGATCGACTTTTAGTAGATTGGGAATACAATGCTTGGGGAGGCAAGTATCCGCCCTTTTCAGATGACAATGCCTTGCCTCTTACGATTGCCTCCCGTCTAAAACTTACTGCTGTTTCCCCTGGAATCATCATGGAAGGAGGATCAGTTGATTTTAATGGAGCCGGTACGGTTTTAACTAGTCGTTCTTGCTTGCTGAATCCGAATCGAAATCCACACCTGAGTCAAGAGCAGATCGAGGAATATTTATGTCATTTTTACGGTGTATCCCAAGTGCTTTGGGTTTCAGATGGCATTGTAGGCGATGACACAGATGGACATATTGACGATACCGTTCGCTTTGTCAATAAAAATACCGTGATCGCGATGGTGGAGCCGAACCAAGAGGATGAGAATCACGCCGTTCTAGCCGCTAATCTAGCAGAGTTGAAGCAAATGACGCTTTTAGATGGCACTCCATTGCAAATAATTGAGATTCCCATGCCGGATGCAGTGGTAATTGATGGTTTCAGGGCTCCTGGTTCTTATGCGAATTTCTATATCTGTAATGCTGCGGTTCTAGTACCTATTTTCGATTGTCCACAAGATGAAGTCGCTCTAGCCATTTTACGTGAATTGTTCACAGATCGACCTGTTATCGGCTTGTCAGCTAGAGAGATTATTTGGGGGCAGGGGAGTTTCCATTGTTTGACTCAGCAAGAGCCGGCACCATGCGTATAATCAGCTTTATTTTCCTGATTAGCTTATTTTCATGCACGAGAAAGCCATTGCCTCCAACCTCTTTGGTTAAGGATTTATCGATTTCAAAGGACAAAAACGTTCGCGTGTCTCTCAAAACCTTATCTGTACTGAAGACTCAAGAGATTTTAGGTGATGAGTTGCTATTAGTGGGTGCTGTAGGTGTAATCGAAGATGAAAAAGTGAAGCCAGTTCAGGTATTCTCCTCTTATTTAGGGAAGGTAAAGAAAGGGCAGCTCATTCGTTTAGATACAATAAAGGCTTTAACAGTGCGTTTGAAAAAAGGTCAAAAAGCCAGTTTACAATTGACTCTCTTTGAATTAGAGGATTACCAGCCTACCAAGAAATGGCTGAATCGGTTTAATACGGTAAGTGGTGTTTTCGCATTGCCTCTTGCCTTTACCTCTGCTGAAAATCCAGTAGCTTGGTTTTTATGGGGAATGAAAGCTGGATCCTTAGGACTTGATTGGGCCAGTGAGATAGATATGAAAGACCTATTGGGGGTCTCTGAGACCCAATGGGACTACGAAACTGTTTCGCCTTCTATTCGAAATGGAAAATGGATAGGTGGTCGAAAATTCATGGATGCTTACGAATACCGGTATCAGATTCAAATTAACGTAGATTAACCGTTAATGTCGGGGATTATTCGTAATTTTGTTAGCTTATTTTTAAGAATGAAGGATTTAAAATATATTATTGGGTTAGTCGTGTGCTTGCCTTTTGCGATTTTAGCGCAGAGTGCTTCACCTATTCAGATTGGTCCTAAAAAGATATCGGCCGAAAGTTTTCTACAAGTATACAAACCACTTGTGGAGTCTGATAGTATTACAAAAGACAATCAAGCGGATTTTCTATCTGATTACATTGATTACCAGCTGAAGATTGTAGCGGCTGAACAAGAGAAACTGGCAGATCAGCCTGATTTCAAAGAAGAATACTTAAGTTTTAGAAAGGAATTAGCTACGCCTTATTTGGTCGATATGCCTACCCTAGATATGCTAGTCAAACAAGCCTATCAGCGGATGAAAGAGGAGAAAAAGGTAAGCCAAATCTTAGTGAAACTAGTAGAGAATGCGAGCCCAGCTGACACCTTAGTTGCTTTTCAGAAAATAGAGAATATCTACCAAAAATTAAAAGCTGGCGAAGATTTCGCTGCTCTCGCCACCCGCTTCTCTGAGGATGAAATGTCCGCAGCTAAAGGTGGTGTGTTAGGGTATATTACTTCATTACAAACGGATTATGATTTCGAAAATGCCATTTATTCTATTGGAATAGGAGAATATTCGAAGCCCTTTAGAACATCCAGCGGTTATCATATCGTTAAAGTTGTAAATCAACGTCCTAACTCAGGCAAGATCCGATTAGCTCATATTATTGTGTCTGCTGCCGTAGATGCGCCTACAGCTTTGCAAGTAGAGGCTAAAAAGAAAATAGAACAGGTGGAAGCCTATCTGAAGGCGGGAGAAAGTTTTGAATTAGTATGCAAGAATTATTCGGAGGACCCTTATTCAAGAGGTCGTGGGGGAGAGATTAGACGTTGGTATTTCTCCTCTGACTTAAGTGAAGAATTGCAAGACGCTTTATTTGGTTTAGAACGAATTGGGGATCTATCTAAGCCGATTCGTACGAATTTAGGTTGGCAATTGTTTAAGTTGTTGGATAAAAAGCCCCTGTTGACATTTGAAGATATGTCAGAGTTTATCAAGCAAAAAGTGTTAACGGATGCGGATCGCCAAGGCTTGATCAAACAGGCTTTTATGAAGCGGGTTCGTGTGGAGAATAAAGTAATTGTGCAAGAAGCGACGAAGAAGGCGGCATTTGAGCGCATGAATGTGGAAAGAACTGGAACGGAACCATTCTTACAGGAGCCCTTATTCTCGGTTTTGGAAAAGAAGTACACAGTGGGAGATTTTTATGCACATGTACAGGCTTTGCAGAAAAAACGAATCAAATCCTTAGGTTATCTACCTGTTGTGTCTGAACAATCGTATTTAGATGAGTTGATAGAAAAGGAAACCTTAAATGCGGAAGAAGCGAATTTAGAAAGTAAATATCCCGCGTTTAAAGAGCAGATGGCTGATTTTTTAGAGGGGAGCTTGTTTAGTAAAATGACCGACCGAGAGATATTTGAAAAATCGTTGGATTCTCTTACTCAGGCTAAGTATTACCAAGCAAATCTGGCTCAATTTGTTATGCCTGCCCGTTTAGAGGCAAAATTAGTGGTGGCTGATACACAAAAAACATTAAAGGAGGCTTTGGACTTATTAAAATCGTCTCCTTATCCTATGAACAAGAAATTAGGGGATATCTCGTTTAGTTTAAATGAGTCCAAAGTGGAGGAAGCCTCTTCTAAGTTATTAGCTGAGTTATTCGTAACGATGGCGAAGAATGTGGACTATATAGTGGAAGTTTCAGGGCACCGAGATGCTTCTGAAGCAGATAGTCTATCGGAAGCTAGAATTAATAAAGTGGTTTCGTATTTAGCCTCGAAAGGGATTTCGTCGCACCGCATTATTCAAAAGGATGAGGCGAATTTAAAGGCAGCCTCTAAAACAGTTAAAAATAAAAACGCGCGCGTTTCTTTCCGTTTCTTTTCTTCAAGTATGGATGATGTGGTCAAGCGATTTAATACATTGAAAACAGAGAGTTTAGAGGCTAGGGAAGGCTATTTTAAAAAGGGAGTATCGCCTGTAATTGATGCCATTGAATGGAAAGTAGGCCCTAAGAATTATGAGGGTGCTGGTAAGTTTGCTTTTGTAGAAGTAAAGAAGGTGGAAGCTGAGCGACCACGTTCTTTTGAGGAAGCAAGAGGATTAGTGATTCGGGCTTTACAGGAGCGCTTAGAGAAAGATTGGATTGCGAAATTAAAGCAACAATATCCAGTAGTAATAAACCAGGTTGAATTAGAAAAATTACTGAAATAATAGAAATATGAAATTGACTCGTTGGGTTTTAAGTTGGTGTTTGGTTTTGGGAAGTTTGGCTGCAATTGCACAGGAGGAAACAAACAAAAGTGTATTGGATCGTATTATTGTAAAGGTAGATAATTACTTCATATTGAAATCTGAAGTTGAAAATCAGTATCAGCAGTATATAACAAGTGGTCAACCCAATACGCCCAATCGCTGTCAAATTCTAGAAGGCATAGTCGTTAATAAATTAATGCTCGCTAAGGCCGAAATAGATTCAGTTATCGTAGACGATAAACGAATTGAAGCAGAATTAAATAGCCGAATGGAGCAAATGGAAGGTCAATATGGCTCTGCTAAAAATATCGTAGAGGCTTATGGAAAATCGATTGCTACTTTAAAAGAGGATTTACGTTCTTCATTAAAGGAGCAACTTACCGGTCGTAAAATGCAAGATAAGATTACGGATGAAGTAAAGATCACTCCTAAAGAAGTAGCGGCCTTTTTTAATGATATCCCTCGCGATTCTTTACCTTACTTACCCGCTGAAGTCGAAGTAGGTCATATTATCCGCATTGCTAAGCCCAATAAAAATCAAAAAGAAGAATTGTACGCTAAGTTGTTGGATTTCCGTCGCCGTGTAGAGAAAGGGGAAAGTTTTGAGGATTTGGCCAAAGTTCATTCAGAAGATCTAGGTTCTGGGAAAATGGGTGGAGATTTAGGATTTGCAAAACGTGGGGCCATGGTAGCTCCATTTGAAGCTGCTGCCTTACGATTAAAACCGAATCAAATGTCCGAGGTAGTTGAATCAGAATTTGGTTTTCACTTAATTCAGTTATTAGAAATAAGAGGTCAAGAATACCATGCACGTCATATTTTATTAAGACCAGACTATCAAAAATTAGACTTAACAGACCCTACAAAGTTCTTAGATAGTATTCGTGTTTTAGTTCAACGTGACTCTATTTCTTTCGAAAAAGCAGCTAAAGAATTCTCCGAGGATAAGTTTACGCAGGATGCTGGTGGCGTCATTATGGATGCATCCAGTGGCGGTAATCGATTAGCCTATGATGGAACGATGGATCCAGCCTTATTTTTTGCCTTAGATTCCATGCAGGTAGGTACCATTTCACCTCCCATTCCTTATCGAACAGATGATGGGCGTTCAGCAGTTAGAATTCTCTATTTAAAGGCAAAGCATCCGCCACATTTCGCTAATCTGAAAGATGATTATCAAAAGCTAGCACAAATCACCCTTTCTCGTAAAAAGAACAACGCGATTGAAAAGTGGTTTATGAAGGCAAAAGACGATGTATTTATCTTTATTGATGATGAGTATAAGGATTGTCGGATATTAGAGAATGTACAGCAAGAATAGATAAGAGAGTATAGAGTAGAGATAAGAGATGAAAGCATAAAGCATAAAGAATAAAGAATAAAGGTGTCATTAAAAAAGGGAGCGCAGCTCCCTTTTTTAATTCATATGTTTCCAGAGTTGTTTTTTCATTGGTGAAATTCTGTAAATTATTGCAAAGCACAATTTGAGAATTTCACCAATAAAAAAACTAAACCGCTACAGGAGCTTTAATCCCCGGATGTGGATCATATCCTTCCAGCGTAAAGTCTTCATATTTGAAATTTAATATATCCTTTACGTTTGGATTAATCTTCATGGTAGGCAAAGTGCGAGGAGTTCTTGTTAATTGCAAGTCTACCTGCTCCATGTGATTACTGTAAAGGTGAGTATCGCCACCTGTCCACACAAAATCACCTAATCCAAGATCACAAACTTGGGCCATCATCATGGTTAATAAGGCATAAGAAGCAATGTTAAATGGAACCCCTAAGAATACGTCAGCAGAACGTTGGTATAATTGACAAGAAAGCTTGCCGTTAGCTGCATAGAACTGAAAGAAAGCGTGGCATGGCATTAATGCCATTTTAGGCAAGTCTGCCACGTTCCAAGCACTTACAATGATGCGACGTGAGTCAGGATTCGTTTTAAGGGTGTGAACTGCTTCTTTGATTTGGTCAATTACGACTCCATTTGGGCCTTCCCAACTTCTCCACTGTTTTCCATAAACAGGACCGAGATCACCATTGGCGTCTGCCCACTCATCCCAAATACGTACCCCATTTTCTGTTAAGTATCCGATATTTGTTTCACCATTTAAGAACCACAATAGTTCATGAATGATCGATTTCAAATGTACTTTTTTCGTTGTTACTAAGGGGAATCCCTCTTCTAGGTTGAAGCGCATTTGGTAACCAAAAACACTCGTTGTACCTGTACCCGTACGGTCAGATTTAAACGTTCCGTTTTCCTTAATGTGGGTTAATAAATCTAAGTAAGCTTGCATATTAGGCTTCGAATTTTTCTCCGTTTAAAACTAAAGTATGAGTAATGGTGGCACTAGGCTCT
>JBEBDF010000009.1:0-46005 GCA_041157105.1 Bacteroidota bacterium
GCTTGAATGATTCCGTAGCTCAGTTGGTAGAGCAATACACTTTTAATGTATGGGTCCTGGGTTCGAATCCCAGCGGGATCACTTCTAAATGAAAAGCCTCAGAGAAATCTGAGGCTTTTTTTATGTCTCAATTTGAGAAAAATGAAGAATTGCTATTTTTAGTTTCAAAAAGATATTTAAATTTGATCTTCATTAAACCTATCTTCTCATGAAAAAAATAGCACTAGCTCTAGTATGCGTATTAAGTCTTAGCCTCTCTTCGGTTGCGCAAGAATTAAAAAGTAAATTGCTTTTTGAAGTAACATTTAATCTAAAACCAGGTGTAGAAGTCGGACAAACTTTAGCTGGTAAAAGAACCATATATCCCGTAAAGGATGGCTTTTTTGAGGGCCCTAATCTAAAAGGGAAAGTATTACCTGATGGTGCTGATTGGTTTCTTCAGTTAAATAAAACTTCTAATAAAATTGACGTAAGGGTTACTTTACAAACGAATGAAGGTGAAAATATTTATGTGACTTATCAAGGATTTTTGAACTTAAACGCTGATGGGACTTATTATTTTAGAACAACACCCTATTTTGAAACAAGCTCTAAAAAGCATGCTTATTTGAATAATATTGTAAGTGTAGGCGTAGGGACTATAGTTAAACTAGGAGAAACAGTCTCTTACAAGGTGTATCAGATTTTATAAGAATTGTAATTAGTAGATAATAAAGCCTCAGAGATATCTGGGGCTTTTTTTATGATTTCTGCTCCTGAATTGCTGCTTAGTCTAATCTGGTATATCCCCAGTATATAGTTTGGTTTGCGCCACTATTATTTGTGATTCCGAATTTAAAAATATGACTAGTATTGGGTACATAACCAGCAGGATTAGTAATAATACTATTATTTGTCCCAACAATTTGGTCAGGAATAGAATTTAGAACTAATGTATTGCCTATACTATAATACCAACCATATTGACTTCCAACCACAGGAACATTCGTGTTTGCAGTAGTTACTGTCGCATTCCACATCACAATCCCATTCGGAATATTACCATAGACCCACATAGCATAAGTCCCACCTGCTGCAAGCGAAAAATTAACATTATTCAACCCTGGAGCTAAAACCCAGTTGCTTGTAACTTTTGTCAGTACGTTTGACAATTGGCTTCCACTTCCAATAAAATTAGTAGCCTTTACATTTCCACTTACCTCTAATTTTTCTGTTGGGGTACTATTTCCAATTCCTACTTTTCCTTCTGTATCTATAAAAAGACGGTAGGATAAGAACCAGAATAATTTTGAGTCATGGAGAAATTCCTCGTTCCATCCCCATTAAAATCTTGTAATATACCCCAATTTCCCAACCAAATGCCGGCTCTTTTACTTGTGGCATTTGTTGTGGGGTTGATGACTATGGAAGATGGGAACTGCGTATTTCCACTCGAAATGGTTGGAGTTTCTAGTGTTGGACTTGTAGATAAAACGACACTACCTGTCCCTGAGGAAGTGCTTACACCTGTTCCTCCGTTAGCTACAGGTAACACATTGTTTGAGCTATTAATAATATATATCCAACTGCTACCACTGTAATAATACAAGCCAGAGGTTCCATCAGTTTGGTAAACAAATAGACCAGCAGCAGGATTTGAAATGGCAAGTCTTTGAGTACTAGTAAGTCGTGGAGGCAAAAATCCTTTATCAGTAGCAGCTACCTCCAACTTCGCTGAAGCATGCGGCGTTGTTGTGCCTATCCCCGTTTGAGCCATCACTTGAATCGAGAGTAACAACCCAAAGAGCGATAAAAAATGTTTAAGCATAAATGGATATTTAACTGATCCAAATTTAATAAAAAAATATTTCGGTACCTCCAATCCTATGTTGGAGATCACTTTAGTATCATCTTTGTACAAGTGAAAAGAAATGCAAGAGATAAAAATGCTAAGATCCAATTATCTGAAAAGGGCTTTGTCCGCATAAAAAGTGCCAAAAGGTATGAGTGAAGCTACAAAAGCCCAAAACATTTTAAGTAAGTTCCATCGATGAATAAATGAAACTTGAAGTACTAAAACGACGTAAAGAACAAAAAGAATTCCGTGTGCTAAACCCACCACGTAATTAGGCTGTGGCATACCATACTTGTATTTTAAAATCATTGTAAAGCCTAAAAGTAAATACGAACAACCTTCTAAAAATGCGACGATTCGTAGTCGTCCTAACGCCGTTTTTAATAAATTTTTAACCATTGTGTTAGTGTATTTACTGCTAATTTAAGGAATCATCCATTGAAAACTTCCATCCGTATAATCAAAAAACGCCCTTCTATGCCCCGAATGATTCAGCCACAACCAATCGATGGATTGAACATGGATAGAAACAATGCCAAAGTTAGCGTAACCCGATTCGCTTTCTGATAACGTGAATTTTTCTTGCTTTATGTCTTCTGAAAGACCACTTGTTGATGAATCTGTAAAACTTGATGGGCTATGGAGCGTTAAATAACATTTTCTACTAGAAAGAGTGGTGGTTTCCCAAGCTTTGGCGGTTATATCATTCCCATGATGCAATGCTGCCTTTCCCTTTATCCGTAATTGAATTCGCTCCTCTGCGTCATAAAAAAGTGCGCTAATGGCTGGATTTATCAATAAATCATCCCACTTGATGCTTCTGATATCCGTATGAAAACGTAACTCTCTTTCTGGTGAAAAAGCTTTTCGTAATACGACGGTTCGCATACTGACCTCGCCCTTAGATAATGTAGCTACACTAGGCGTATGAAAGGGATTTCTGCTTTTGATGGCGCCTGTGGCTAATCGGTTCCAGCAGTCCTGCTCTAACTCCTTTAAACTGTAATCTGTATAATTCTCACGAATTAGCTCGTTGTTTTTCATTTTTTGTCTTTATTCGACTTACCAAAATAGAAATAGGAAATACCACCATCCAACAAAAAATGGACATAAAAAAGATATCAGTCAAGAAACTACTGAGGCTAACAATGGGGTCAGAATCAATAAGACCAAAGACCATAGTAATGGAAAGCGAAATTAGATAGCTAATTGAAAGTAGTTTTTTGATTTTCATTTTACTTATTAAATACTTTCTTCAACAAATCACTCGTTCTCGCCATTGGATTCGCCCGAATATCCTTCTCTTGCTTTGCTATTTCGCTGTAGATTCCTTCCATGGCTTTTTCAGTCACATACGCACTTAAATCAGGATTGATCTTTTTATTGCTAAAAGGGATGGCATTGTAGGCCGTGATGGCCTTTTCCCAGTATTTTGTGGCATTTACTTTGTCTAAAGAGGTTTTGACGATGGGATTAAATGTCGATTTTAATTGATCCGTGGTTTTCGAACGTAAATAAGTTGTAGCAGCAACTTCGTCACCACGCAGGATGTTAATTCCATCGGTGATGGTCATTTGCTTGATTGCATTCACAAAAATCGGAGCTGCTGTTGCTGAGGCATCTTCTGCTGCCCGGTTCATACTCAAGATGAAATCATCAGCTAATTGATTTAAACCAACACTTCTGAGGGTGCTCTCGACTTTTGCCGCTTCAGGTGGCATTAAGATTTTCAATGCAGCATTTTTAAAGAAACCGTCTGGTTTAGCTAGGTTTGTGCACCCTTTCTCTGCGCCTATTCTTAGCGCTTCTTTTAAACCGTTTGCGATATCGTCTGAACTTAGGGATGAGCCCCCGGATGAGACAATTTCAGTGGCTTTTTTAAGTAGACCTTGGAAGGATTGGGCTTTGGCATTAATAGAACAAAGCATTAAGAGTATTAGTAGTTTTTTCATTAAAAATAAGATTATAGAGAAGAGAGTAAAGTTAATGGTAAATGGTGAATTTTCCCTCCGGACTACTGACTACCGGTTACCGATTACCGACTACTATCCACCAATTTACCGAATAATTACTATCTTTAAAAACACTATTTATTAACCTTCTATGAAATTACGTTTCCTCCCTCTCCTATTACTTCCCCTATTTTCTAACGCGCAATCGAATGCTGACAGCCTTTTCATTAAGAAAATGTCAGATGAGATTATGACAAACGGGAAGGCCTATGACTTATTGTATGAGTTGACCAAAAAGATTGGAGGGCGTTTAGCTGGTTCTCCGCAGGCTCAGAATGCGGTGGTTTGGGGGAAGAAAAGTTTAGAGGCGATGGGGCCAGATAAAGTATATTTGCAGCCGTGTAAGGTGCCTAATTGGAAAAGAGGTGGGAAAGATTTTGTGGCGATTGTGGGGGTGAATGGCGAGGCGAGAATGCAGCCTTTGGCGGCTATGGCCTTAGGTAATTCACTTGGATCGAATGGATTAATTGAGGCGGAGGTTGTTGCGGTGGCTAGTTTCGAGGAATTAGAGAAACGCAAGGACGAGGTGAAGGGCAAGATTGTCTATTTCCACAGTGTTTTTGATCCCACGAAGATTCAGACGTTTAAGGCCTATGGTGAGAGTGGTGCTTTTCGCCGTTCTGGTGCGAGTAGAGCCGCTAAATATGGTGCTGTAGCGGTAATGATTCACTCATTAAGTACGGCACCAGATAATGAGCCTCATACGGGTAGCATGAGTTATGATGAGGCATATCCGAAGATTCCAGCGGTGGCCTTAGGTCCGGATGATGCGAAGATGCTGTATTCTTTGGCCAAAAAAGGATCCATCAAAGCCCAAGTACAAACTTACGGTTTCTTCCTTCCAGACGCAGACGACAACAATGTGATCGCCGAAATCCGCGGATCCGAGTTCCCTGACCAATACATCACCCTAGGCGGCCACTTAGACAGCTGGGACGTCAATGAAGGCGCACATGACGACGGCGCTGGAATCGTACATACCATGGAAGTTTTACGCGTTATGAAAGCTTTAAACTACAAGCCTAAGCGCACAATCCGTTTCGTCTTATTCGCAAACGAGGAAAATGCTGCCCGTGGTGGCAAGGAATACGCAAATCAAGCGAAAATCAACAACGAGAACCACATCTTTGTCATCGAAAGTGACGAAGGCGGCTTCACCCCTCGCTCGATCGGAATAACAGCCCCTCCGGCTCAATTCGCACGTTTCCAAACATGGACTCCCCTATTGAAACCCTACGGATCTGAGATTACTTTTGGCGGTGGCGGTACAGACATCGCTCCTATGGCCGGAATCAACAAAGAATCCATCTTAGCGGGACTTATTCCAGATAGCCAACGCTATTTCGATTTACACCACGCGAAGACTGACGTGTTCGAAAACGTAAACAAAAGAGAACTACATTTAGGCGCCGTGAATATGGCGGCCATCATCTATTTAATTGATAAATACGGCGTAAAATGAGATTAACGACATTATTTCTGCTTTTTGCTTTCGCGACTTTTGCGCAAAAGACTTCTTATTCAGTTCTTGTCTACACGAAAAATGGCCCCGGCTATGTGCATGATAACATTTCATCTGCCGTGGCAGCTATCCAGAAATTAGGCGCTGAAAAGCGTTTTAAAGTGGAAGTATCGGATAATCCAGGGGTATTTGAGGAACAGAATTTGGCCAAATACAAGGTCATCATCTTCACCTCCACAAACAACGATGTCTTCGATACAGACACCCAGCGTCTCGCTTTTCGCCATTACATCGAGGCTGGCGGGGGATTCGTGGGCGTACACTCCGTAACGGGCACAGAACGCAAATGGGACTGGTTCAAAATGATGGTGGGCGAAACCTTCACCTGGCACGCAAAATTCCAACCCTTCTCCGTCATCAACATCGACCCCGCACACCCATCCATGAAAGGCGTGCCCACTAAGTGGACAAAAGAAGACGAATGCTATTTTGGTGCGGAACTCTACCCAGGCATTAAAACCCTACTCATGCACGATGTTTCCACCTTAGATCAGGCACAAAAAGACTTAATCACAAAACACAAAGGCATCTATGGCCGCTATTTCCCGGCTGCCTGGACCCAACACTTCCAAGGCGGCCACATCTGGGTAACTACTTTAGGCCACGCAAAGGAAAACTACCAAGACCCCGTATATTTAAACCACTTGTGGCAAGGCATCAACTACATCGCTGGCCAAGTGAAGGCAATCGATTACTCGAAAGCAACTTCACAGGGTAGAGATGAGGGGTTGAGGTTTTAGAATTTCTTTTTCCTTTTTTCGCGAAAAATACCCATTTTTGCACCATGATTAGAGTATTATTCCTTTTAGTAGCCTTTGTGTTCGTCTTAAATTCGTGTAAAAAGTCTTCCGCTGAGGTAGCCTCTGAAGTGCGCGAATTGTGGTTGCAAAATCTTCAAAAAGAGCAAGTTACAGGCGTCAATGTTCTCGATGTTTCCTTAATCCAAAAGAGCGATTCTCTCTATACCGGGGTACTTAAAACGAAAGAACCAGCTGGTACCTTTATCTATAATCTGGAGGTAATTGTCGCTGGAGATATGCTCTCTTATGAAGTAATCGGTGATGGTATTCCGACTGATGGTCGAAATACCCACGAACCTGATGACCAGCCGGCTGAGCTAGATTCCTTACACCAATAGTATTTTTCCTGTTCTACCTTGTTTCTGATAAGCGATTAAAGCCTCTTTAAACTGAGCTAACGGGTAGGTAGCTTGAATATCTACTTTTACATCGTGCTTCAATAAATGGGTGAAGACTTCTTTAATAGCCTTCTGAATTCCTTCATTGCCTAGTTTCTCCCACCAAGAGCTTAACCACCAGCCTTCAACGCTAAGGTTTTTGAAAATCAATAATCCAGAATTCAACGGAATCGGTTCTAGGCTTAATAGGCCAAAAACAAGCATCTTTCCGCCTGGTTTAAGACAAGTCAAGGCTTTGGCACCCTGATCCCCTCCAACCGCATCAAACACATACTCCACTCCTTCTGGGAATACTTCTTTTACCTTCTTCGTCAAACTTTCCGTTGCCACATCGATGACAGCTGTCGCTCCTAAATCCAATAAGGTCTGCTTCTGATCCTGTCGTCTCACCGTCGCGATGACGTGAATGCCCCGCATCGCCGCTAATTGAATGACTACTTTACCCCAAGCCGAGGCCCCAGCTGTAATTAATAAAGATCCTCCTTTTTCTAATCCGGATGTCTCTAACATACCATAAGCAGTAACAGGATTCACAAAAGCTTGACAAGCTACCTCATCCGACATTCCATCCGGAATGGGAATCAATCCTGCATCCGAAACGCAAGTATACTCTTTCCAGGTGCCGATAGAGGTAAATAACACGCGAGTGCCTGCAGGGAACTTAGTCGATTCCTCCACTACACCAGCTGCTTCAAATCCAGCACTGCTAGGTAATTTAGGGGTGATGCCATATAATCCTTGGACAAACATGACATCCGATGGATTGATATTACGAGCAGTAATACGAATAAGAGCTTCTCCTTTCGCCGGAGTTGGCTTTTCAATATCTTCTAATTGTAATACATTTTCAGGTAATCCGGTTTCGTAGAATACGACTTGTTTCATGATGTCTTTTTTCGGGTGTTGATAGCGTAAATTACCATAATATTTCTTTAAATTGTTAAAAAATAGACTAGAATATGCAAGCATTTTCATTGAAGAATCAAGTAGCCCTTATTACGGGCGCCAGTAAAGGAATTGGATTCAGTATTGCGGAGTTTTTTGCGGAGGCTGGAGCGAAGGTGGTCATCAGTAGTAGAGACCAAGCGGCTTTAGATTTGCTGGCTCAGGAATTGCGCGCTAAAGGATATGAAGCGACGGGTATTGCCTGTCACGTGGGGAAGATGGATCAGCTGGCTCACTTAGTTTCGGCGACGATTGCTACTTATGGCCAGATTGATATATTAGTCAATAACGCGGCGACGAATCCGACATTCGGCCCTATTCATGATACTTCCTTAGATGCTTTTGATAAGATTATGAATGTGAACCTGAAGGCTCCATTCGAGTTAATGCGTCTTTGTCTACCTCATTTGCAGAAATCTTCGAATGCCTCAGTGATTAACATCAGTTCAGTAGGTGGTATATCTCCTGAGCCAGGGCTGGGTATCTATAGTGTGAGTAAGGCGGCGCTGATTTCGATGACGAAGGCTTTTGCCAAAGAATGGGGCGACTTCAATATCCGCGTGAATGCGATTTGTCCGGGCTTGATTAAGACGAAGTTTTCGGAGGCGCTTTGGTCCAATGATAAAATCCTACAACATACCTTACGTCAATTACCCATAAAGCGCATAGGTACACCAGAGGAAATCGGAGCTACCGCATTATACCTCGCCGCACCAGGAGCTTCTTATACCACAGGCGCAGTCATCACCGCTGATGGCGGATTAACCATTTAATGTATGTTTGAATCCGATAAAGCGCTTGAGCTAGTTCCCCGATATCGAGAGTTTCTTGAGAAACACATCATTCCTTTAGAGCAAGGAGCCATTTATGGTTCATTTAAGGCTCATTTGCCTGCTTTACACGCTCTGCGTGCTAAGGCGAAAGAGTTGGGTTTGTTCGCCCCTCACCTGCCTGTTTCCCATGGAGGCTTAGGTTTAAGCCTAGTGGAGTTTGCTTCGATCTCTGAGGTGTTAGGAACGAGTCCATTAGGTCATTACGTATTTAACTGCAATGCACCAGACATAGGGAACATGGAGCTGATGCATCAGTTTGCTTCCCCTTATTTACAAGAGACCTATTTACGACCTTTAGAGCGCGGAGAGATTCGTTCTTGCTTCGCGATGACCGAGCCGGAGCACGCAGGAAGTAATCCAGTGCACATGTCTACTACTGCGGTTCGTGAAGGGGATGAATATGTGATTAATGGACATAAATGGTTTACCTCCTCTGCGGATGGGGCTTCCTTTACGATTGTGATGGCGGTAACGAATCCTTCAGAGGAAAATAAGTATGCTAGAGCGAGTATGATTCTTGTCCCTTTGGATACGCCGGGCTATCGAAGAATACGCAATATTTCCATCATGGGTGATGAGGGCGAGGATTACCTGTCTCATAGCGAGGTGGAGTTTGTGAATTGCCGAGTGCCGGTGTCTCATTTAATTGGAGAAGAAGGTTCAGGTTTTCAATTAGCGCAAGTGCGCTTAGGTCCGGGACGTATTCACCATTGTATGCGTTGGATTGGTATTTGTGAACGTGCGTTAGGAATGATGTGTGACCGGGCGACAGAGAGAGAGTTAAATCCAGGTCATTCACTTTCAATGCAACAGACCATCCAAAATTGGATAGCCGAAAGCGCCTCCGAAATTAAGGCCTCTCGCCTATTGGTCTTGAATACGGCACATAAGATTGAAAAAGATGGCGCTAAGGCCGCAAAAGAAGATATTTCGACGATTAAGTTCTTCGTCTCTGATGTATTGATGAAGGTGATAGACCGGGCAATACAAGTGCATGGAGGATTAGGAATCACAGACGATACACTGTTATCTTTCTGGTATCGCCACGAACGTGGGGCACGTATTTATGATGGGCCGGATGAGGTGCATAAGACGGTGTTAGCGAAGAGCATTCTTAAATCACGCAGAGGATAATGGAGGGGTTTGAAAAATTACCGGCTTATTTAGGGGTTGACTCTCTTGAGATCACCGCTTTTCCGGGTGGATTCTCGAATCTGACCTATGAAGTACAGGTTGGTGATGCTTCTTACGTTTTACGCAGACCCCCTCATGGATTGAAGATTGCCAAAGCGCATGATATGATTCGCGAGTTTCGCGTCTTACAAGCCTTAGAGAAGGCGGGTTATACCAAGATGCCACATCCCATATCAGCTTGCGAAGACGAGTCCATCATCGGTGCTCCTTTTTTCCTAATGGAGAAAGTGGACGGAATGATTATTCGGAATCGTCCGCCTGCAGAGGCAACACCGGATTTTTTCCGCAGCCTTTCTCAATCTGCTCTGGATGTGTTAATTGAATTACACTCATTAGAGTTAATAAATTCTGGTTTAGGGGCTTTAGGCAAACCCGAAGGATATGCTGTACGTCAAGTACAAGGCTGGGCAGAACGTTTTCAGAAGGCGAAGACCTCAGAAGTTCCTTCGATTGAGGAGGCATTTCATTGGCTTTTATCTTCGATTCCGTCAGAGTCTGATGTAGCCTTTATTCACAACGACTTCAAATACGATAATTTGGTCATTTCTTCCTCAGGCGAAGTGCAGGCCGTATTGGACTGGGAAATGGCAACGGTGGGCGATCCGTTGATGGATTTGGGAACAACCTTAGCTTATTGGGCGGAGGCAGAGGATGAAGATATCCTGAAGATGTTTAATCTTTCGTATGTGCCGGGGAACTTTACGCGTCTTGAGTTAATCGATTATTATGGCGCTAAGACGGGGCGCGATATGAGTGAGATGAACTTTTACTATGTGTTTGGGCTGTGTAAGGTGGCTACCATCGCACAGCAGATTTATCAGCGTTTTAGTTTAGGGTATTCGAAAGACCCTCGATTCAGTGTATTAAATCAAGTAGTGGAGGCTGCAGGCAGAATGGCAGCAAAATGTATACAAACAGGTCAAATATGAAAATCAACAAGGTATGCATCTTAGGTGCAGGGACATTAGGAACTAGAATTGCCTTGCAGGCTGCTTTGTCAGGCTTTCAAGTAACGGTATATGACATTAAGGCGGAGGCTTTTGTGTCGTCTAAAAAAGTGATGTCTAAGATCCTTCGAATGCTTTCACTAAGTGATGAGGTGATTACATCTATCCAATTCACAACGGATCCAGCGGAGGCTGTAGCAGATGCGGATATTATCTCGGAGTCTGTGACGGAGGAATTACCGTTGAAACGTCAGGTGTGGAAACAGTTTTCGGCTTTAGCACCTGCTAAGACGATTTTCACGACGAATACGTCTTATTTGCTGCCTTCACAGCTTGTGGATGTGGTAGATCGCCCGACCCTATTTTGTGCGTTTCATTTTCATGATGTGTTCTACTCGAAGGTGGTGGATATTATGCCGCACCCAGAGACCTCTGAGGAAGTGGTGACTTTATTGGAAGATTTTGGTAGGGCGTTAAAGCAAGTCCCCGTCATCGTTCGAAAAGAGAATCCGGGTTACGTGTTTAATTATATGTTGATGGCGGTGATAGGGGCTGCGGGGAAGTTAAGGACTAAAGAGGTAGCCAGTATCGAGGACATCGATAAATCTTGGATGGTGAACTTTCATATGCCGATGGGGCCTTTTGGCATACTAGACAGTATCGGTTTAGATACAGCTTGGCACGTGACGCATAACCTAGATGATGCGGGTTCACAAGCCTTTGCGGCCCTATTAAAGACGTATATCGATGCTGGGAAGCTAGGAGAAAAAACAGGGGAAGGATTTTACAAATACCCTGCCCCTACCTACAAAGACCCTAATTTTATCGTCTAACTATTCCGGATGATAGATTTTCTCGGCGTTCTTTAGCACCTCGTCTTTATCGAGTGTCATCCGCTTTGTTTTCTGTGCCTGGTACAGTTCGCGTTGATCGGTATAGTGCTTTGACTCCGGATGAGAACTAGCGCCAAAGGTATTCACTGTCTCAATCAGCGGCAAGCCACCGTCTTTTGGAAACTTCACAAAACCAATATAGGCATCGCCAGAATTCATTTTACGTTTTGATTCTCCAAAAGGCTCTGACATCACAGCCGCTAACACATCTGGCATACCCGCCTGAGGCCAATCTTGGTCTCCCCTTTTCAAACGCTGAAATTCTCCCAACGTCACATCCAAACGGCCATAGTGCTTCATTAAGAAATCATGCACGTACTGTGTTAACTCTACCGCCTCGGATTCTGTTAAAGGATCTTTCGAAGCCGTGTGGCGAACTTTAGAGGCACCATAGTATGCGATGTTATAATACAAAGCACCCACGCTCTCGATATTCGTCACGTGATTCCACTCTTTTAATCCCTTGATGATGGTAGCCAGCGCAGGATATTTAGATGCGTCTAGTGTAAATAGCACCGAGGCATCGTATCCATAAGGGTATAAAATCTTCGCCGGCAATTGGCGATCGAATTTAATGCGCTTCAAATCTTCTAAGCTAATCTTATCGTAGGTGTCAATAAGTTCCTTAGCGCGCTGAGAACGGTTATTGTGGTAGGTCTCGTATCCGTCGTATTTGTCATAGTTCGCCGGATTCAAATTCTCATTCACCGCAGTTGCCTTAAAGGGCGAGTGATTGGTATTAAATAAATATCCTGCCGCAGGATTTAGGTGTTGAGGTAATTCGCTAAGTGGTTTGAATTTTTCCCAAAGTGTCTCGCGCGTATTGCCTGGTAGCGTGGAGGCCCAGTTGTATTTGGCATTACGATACGGCATCTTGCCATTCGAGATATAGAAGATATTATCCTCCTTGTCTGCATACATGATGTTGAACATAGGCAGGTGGTTCTGATTCAGCGCCGCTTTGAATTCTTTGAAGTTCGTAGAGCGGTTCATCGCATACCATTGTTGTAAGGCCCCCGCATCCAGTAAGGAAGGAAGACGAATAGAGAAATAGGTCCCATTAGGCGATTTCACCGTAGGACCATAGATAGATTCGTAAGCCATCTTAGAAACGGTAATAGGAATGCCTTTGATACTCAGTTTGATCTTTCTTTTTACTAGAGGTAACCATTCGCCATCTACCTTGTATTGACCCGGATGCGCTTTGTCTGTCTGCAACTGATATACATCGATTTTATCTTGGAAATTTACCGTGTGGGCCCAGGCTAGATTAGGCGTAGTACCGTGGAAGATCAAAGGGCCACCTGGGAAAAGACCACCTAAGATATTCCAACCCTCCTCACTCTGTACATGGGCTTCGTAGAAAGCCGTAGCTCCTTCGATGGGCTGATGCGCGTTTATGACTAACATCGGCTCGCCTGTGGCAGATTTCGAGCCTTTAATCGCAAAAGTATTGCTACCTTCTCCCGTAAAGCCAGGTAGTGAGGGAATGGAACCATCTAAAATCTTAGGTAAGGTTTTATCCACACCACAGAAGATCGCCACAGAGAACATCGTAGTAGCGATGTAATCCTCTAATGCGATTGGAAATACATGTTTGTTCAATATTTCAGACGGATGGGCCATTCCATAGGCTTCTAAACCCAATAGGTACCCCTGCACTAATTGCAAGAACTTAGGATCCATCGACTTAATCTGCTGATCGACTACTTTGCGCGTATTCAATAGACCAAAAACAAAATCTACAGGCGCCCCTTTCTTACCTAAATAAGTACCCAATTTACCCTTCCCAGTTAGAATCAGCGTTTGAATCGTTTTAAAATCATCCTCTGAATGCGCGTAAGCAAGGCCATAGGCAACTTCTGGATCCGTGGGCGCGAATATATGGGGTACACCATAAATATCGCGTGCAATGGTAATCTTATCCTTTCGAATGAGAGGTTGTTGTGCTTGAACTAGTAAGGGTAAAAGGCAAAGAGCAAGTAGTTTGAATTTCATTAATTTGGTTTTGCAAGTATGTTAGCTAATAATCGGTAAGCGCCAGGAACACCGGCTGGTATTTCGCGAAAGAACACAAGTCCCGTATAGATGAATTGTCCTTTTCCGTATTTAGTCACAGCGATGTTACCCTTATTCTCGGATTCATTTGGATCTGAGAATCCTAATGGAAACTCGAAATGGATATCCGGTGTTTCGGCCGTGTAAATACTGCGTTCCTGAATCCAGTCTTCGAAATCTTTTTCCGTGATTTTGTTCGGGCTGTTTAGTAATGCATGAGTTGGTAGTAGAAAATTAGGCTTTGCCTCTTCTTTCGTAATCCGGTTTCGGGTTACTTGCAACGGATAAGGTGACATGCTCGACTTCATGGGTCCTAAGAAACTGGCCGTATTGTATTGCACTACATAATTACCACCATTCTCGATATATTTCATGATTTCGGGAAAGGCATTCGCCCAGTAGTCATTTGTATTATAGGCTCTCACGCCTGTCATCACGACATCGTACTTCTTTAAGTTCCCTGCTGTCAAGTCTTTCTCAGTTAAGAAGTCTACTTCGTAGCCCATCTGTTTTAATCCTTCTGGCACTTTATCACCTGCGCCCTTGATGTAGCCTAATCGATTGCCTTTCTTAACAAAGTCAATATGCAATAAGCTCAAGTTTACGGTCGAAAAGTAGCGTTGCGTTGGAATATGGGCATATTCGATGGTTTGTATTTCCAAAGAATCTATCCAATGCTCATTTCCGGAGCTAATATGCAATTGCAAATTTGAGCTTAGCTTTCCTTCTTTTAAGCTTGTTTCTGTGAAAGAAATAGGCCATTCGCGCTTTTCCCCTGCTTTCATCCCCTCTTTTAGAGGAATAAGGGCTAAAGAGGTTCCGCCTGATTTTACGTCTATGGTACCTGGCTTTAATGCGGCCATCGCTGTGATGGCGATTTGGATGGTTTTAGTGGCTTTGCTTCCTTTTGGTAATAAAACGACATTTGAACTAAGGGTAAAGACCGTTTTAGGGCTGATGGTGATAGGTTGCAAGATTTCTCCTTTTACAGGATCCACAATCAATTCTTGAACCGGTCTTTCTACTTTAAATTCCTCCCCTTGAATAGTGAAAGCAGCTTTCGCTATGTAAGCTGGATCTACGCGCGCCTGACCAATTTTTTGTTGGTCTGACACATTAAAGTGTCCAGTAGATTTTGATTGTTGAATCCAATAGGGTTGAGTAATCGCCGTGGAGGCCGTGATACTGCGTTGTAAAGGGTATTTTTTGTAGGGCTGTAGTTTACCTGCAAATGTGGTGTCTTGTCCGGCGAATGATACGGATACATTTTCTACCGAAATAGGTGCACGCACGATAAATTCGGTCTTAATGTTCAGTTTTTCGCCTGTGGCAATGATTCCTTGAGTCGTTGTTGCGCCTAAGTAAATACCCGCTGCTTGTACTACCCAAGCGTCAATTTCTGCTATTTTTTTCTGCGTCCAAGGGCTCGAAGGAAGCGCTTTGATGGATTTTTTAAGTCCAATTAAGGCTGAAATACTTTCGTATGGTTTCGACGGATTATAAGCTCCAATAATGGGTGTGATTAACGCGTCAATACTTGGATTCACTCTATTCCATGTGGCATCTACCCCATCCCACAAATTTTCTTTAGGAGCCTCTCCACCAAGTGTAGCGAAATATTCAGTGCTTCTTCCTCTATCTACTGCAAAACCAAAACCCTGTGACTTGTGCTGGCTTCTACTGAAAGCAGCTAATTCACCCGTGCTTTGGCCTAAAAATGGTAAATAATCTCCTATATCCACTTTAAATTGAGAATCACTAATTGTCGAATTTCCTGGTGATCCTGGGAAACGGAAGGTATTCCATAACAAGCGTTTTGCCTGCCAAATGTCCACTCCCTGTTTCAACTGTTCCGGAAACATCTTCGGATCAGCCGCTGCTTTATAAGCCTCGATTGCTAATGCCGCGGAAGCTGAGTGATGGCCATGGCCGGCTCTTGCATCCGGTGGAAAGCGAGTAAAAATGATATCAGGGCGAGTTTTACGGATCACCCATACTAAATCGGATAGAATTAAATTCTTGTCCCAAAATCCCAACGCCTCATCTGTTGATTTTGAAAAGCCAAAATCAAACGCACGCGAAAAGTATTGATTCGCCCCATCGATGCGTCTCGCTGCCAGTAATTCTTGGGTTCTAATTAATCCTAAAGGTACGCCTTGTTCGTCTCCAATGAGGTTTTGGCCACCATCTCCTCGAGTGCACGCAAAATAGTTAGTCTCCCAATGTTGTTGCTGCGCAAACCACGTTAACATATGCGTACTTTCATCGTCTGGATGGGCTGCTACGTGTAGAACAGAGCCTAACACACGTAATTTCTTCAAGTCTTCGCCTAGTTGAGCAGAATTACGTTGTTGTGCGAATGCAGGAATGGCCAATAAGGCAAATAGGATAATCTTTTTCATTAGCTTAACATAGTTCGGTTCCAAGGTCCACGGTAATTTCTAGCAAGTAAAGCCGTCGCTTCGGGATCGTTTAAGACCGTTTTTGTTCCTGGATCATACGAAAGTGGACGACCTAATTTCATCGAGAGGTTAGCTAAAATACAAGATGCCGTAGATATATGTCCCTCAGAGATATCTGCGATGGGCTTAGATCCTTTATCGATCGCGGCTAAAAAATCCAACATGTGCCCCCTAGTGGCAGGCGCAGCGTTCAACTCGATACGGTCTTCTTTTAAATCTTCTGGGTATTTCTCCTTCTCATAAACGACATCCATGTGCAATTTAGGAGCTTTTGAATCCGTAGGCGTAAAATCGTATTTCATGGTACTCATCCGTAAGGTCCCTTTTTCACCGTAAATGGTTAATCCCCATGGATATTCTGGGTCTGGAGGAGTACCCCAGGTTCTATGTTGCCAAACACAATTCAAGCCATTGTATTCAAATACGGCAGTTTGGGTGTCGGCGATGTTTGATTTTCCTTCTTTTTGGACATAAATCCCCCCTTCAGAACTCACCCGATTAGGCCAGCCTAGATTTAACATCCAACGTGCCGTATCGAACATGTGAATACACATGTCGCCCATAATTCCATTTCCATATTCCTCAAAAGTTCTCCACCAGCGCGTGTGTGGCAAGCCGTCATAAGGACGTAAAGGGGCCGGTCCAGTCCACATTTCATAGTCAAAAAAGTCCGGCACCGCCTGAACAGGAGGATTTCCGTTATTTCGCATTTGGTAGTAGCAATACATTTCTACATGGGCGATTTTACCCAAAAGACCTTTGTCAATAATCTCCTTTTTCGCCTGAATTAAGTGAGGCGTACTTTTTCGTTGCGTGCCTACTTGAACCGTTTTACCGTGTTTTCTAGCCATGGCGACCATTGCCTCTCCCTCTAAGATATCGACTGATATAGGTTTCTGTACATATACGTTCGCGCCTGCTTTCACGGCATCAATCATCTGTAAGGCATGCCAATGATCCGGGCTTCCTACAATAGCGATATCCAATTCGTTTTCCTTCAATAATTGACGGTAATCGCCATACAGTTTAGGTGTTTTTCTGGAAGCTTGCCGTGCTGCAACCAGTTTACCTGCTTCCGTTAACATGTTTCTATCTGGATCGCAAAGGGCCACCACTTCTACTGGCGCCACCTGCATCAATCGGAATAAATCACTTTTTCCGTACCAACCGGCACCGATAAGTGCAACGCGAAAAGGTTTAGCTGGATTCACTAAATCTAATCCATAAGCTCCAAAAGTCGACAAAGCTAAGGCAGCCGAAGCCCCCTTCATAAAATGTCTGCGGTTAATGTTAAATGTTTTCATAGGATGATAGTTACAACCGATTCAGCCGGTATTTCTAGGTTTATTTTTTCAATAGTAATGTTTTTCTTGCGGCCCTCATTTTGAACGATGATGGCTATTTTGCCATCCGGACGTTTAAATGCAGCTGCTTGAATACCTTCAGGCGTCGCTATGCCTAAACGAATAGAGCCAGCGGGTACATATCTTGCCGCTTGCACAACAATGTAATAAGATTGATTTCGAATGATATCCTGACCTGAAATGGTTAAAGCCCCTACACATTCTGTGCAACCCCCGGGAGTGTGCGGTCCGTAGGCGGGATCATTGGCTAAATTCCATTCAATAGCCGTTTTCGCGTGATTGTTCATTGCCCCTAAAATGACATTCTTCACATGCCACATAAAGTCTCCCGTAAAATCTCCCTTGCTACCCGTCCACTGTTCTGTAAAATAGACATCCTTATCTGGGTGTGCCGTTTTTACTTTGCTCAAGGCAGAAATATCCCCATTGTATAAATGAAAGGCAGATCCACTGACGTATTTTCTAGTCTCGGGATCAGTTAATAAATCGATGGCATATTCTGGATGATCGCAATTATGATCATATACGATGATTTTTGTGGTGATATGTTGTTTTTGAAAAACGGGACCTAGCGCTGTTTTGATGAATTTTGACTGCATTTCAGAACTCATGTACATGCTGGGGTTATTGCCCGGATGTAGTGGTTCGTTTTGGGGTGTTAACGCCCAGATAGAAATACCTTCCTTCGCCATGGCTTGGATGTATTTAGCTAAATAAGTGGCATAGGTCTGGTAGTATTTTTCCAAAAGAGATCCCCCTTTACTCTCCCCATTATCTTTCATCCAAGTGGGTGGAGACCAAGGGGTGGCCATGATTTTAATCGCTGGATTAATGGCGATGATCTGCTGTAATAGTGGAATTAAATCGGCCTTTGATGGATCTAAGCTAAATTTTCTAGGTTTGTCTTCATACGAAAATATGGTAGCATCTAAATCGGTGGCCCCCACGCCTATTCTTAATACGGATATTCCATTATTACCAAATAACTCTTGTAATAAGGCAGTTCTTTTTGTCGGTTCAAGTTGTTGTATCAGTTGTGCACTTCCACCCGTAAGTGTATAACCGAAACCATCGATGCTTTGGAAGGTTTTTTCTAGGAATACGTTAATTTTTGCCCCTTTGAAGTCGGAGCCAAGGTCGTCCGTTTTTTGAAAAAAAGATTTTTGCTTGGGTAAACTTAGGAATACCTCTGCCTGTGAAAAACAGAATAAGGGCAAGCTTATCAGCAGCAATAGTTTTTTCATAGGTTTAAATTTCATTAAAGGTATCGAATATTTCCAAAAAAATAAACCGCCTTTTTTAGGGGCGGTTTGTCATTTCAGTTGGTCGTCCTTTGGACTTAGTTGCCTTCGGCTCAGTCGTCCTTTGGACTTAGTTGCCTTCGGCTCAGTCGTCCTTTGGACTTAGTCGCGACTGCGTCGCTTAGTCGCCTTCGGCTTTGTCGTCCTCCGGACTCCGGACTAATTCCCACCGGACTCCGGACTAATTCCCTCCGGACTATTTATTCTTTTTGCGTTTCATCGCTGCGGCCTTATGATCAGAGAGAGATTCATGGGATTCAAGACCAACGAGTTCGACAGAGCCACCATTCTGTTCATATTCAAGTTTGAATTGCTCTAAATTTTCCATCACCGAATGATCAACAAGTTGGGTTCGAGAGAGATTAATCGTCACCTTAAATCCATCAGGCAAAGCCTCTAATTTCCGTTTGATACCTAAATAGTTCGAGAACACGGCTGCATCAGATATTTCAATTAAGTAGGCATCTTCTGTGAAGGAAACCTCAGTAGGTGCGCTGAAAATAGCTTTTAATGGCTTGCCATTGAATAAATTGACTAGGATTTCGGTTACGATACCAGCTCCTATACCTGCCAGTAAATCAACGAATAAAGTGAAAAAAATCGTGATCAGGAAAATCAACAATTGCTCCTTTCCTTTTTCAAAGGTGTGGATAAATACTCTCGGGTGGCTTAATTTTATTCCAACGGTAATTAACATCGCAGCTAATGCTGTATTGGGAATTAACTCAATAAAACGAGCCGCTAAAAGTAAAAACGCTAAAATGAAAAATCCGTGAAAGAAGTTTGCCCATCGTGTTTTGGCCCCATTAGCAATATTTGCAGACGAACGAGCAACCTCTGAAATCATGGGTAAGCCCCCTAAAAAGGCAGCCAGGGTATTTCCGATTCCGATGGCGATTAAATCCTTATTTGCATTAGATTTACGTTTAAATGGATCGAGCATATCCATTGCTTTCACTGTCAATAGCGATTCTAATGAACCTACTAGGGCGAACATAACAACAAATTTGATAAAGATGCCTGTTTGAGCGAACCCGTCAAACGAGGCGTTTATTTTGATATTATCCAGTAAATTCCCAATCTGAACAAGGGCATATTTTGGCTCTGTTGTTTGAAAGTTCAGCCATAATTCTGCGGGAATGGCAATGGCTAAAACGACAAGCGGTGCCGGTACTTTTTTGATGATAGGATTCTTGATATACGGCCATCCCATCATGATGATTAAGCTGATTGTTCCAATTAAGGTAGCTTTCGGATCCAAATTGGCAATAAATTCTGGAATGGAAGCGAACAATTCCAAAGGCTCTTTCCCTTTGGCTAATATCGGATTTACATCTAAAAATACAGGTATTTGCTTGCCTACGATGATCAAACCTATCGCCACTAACATGCCTTGAACGGCAGAGAGTGGGAAGAAATCCATCATTTTACCTAATTTGAAAACTCCAAAAAGAATTTGAACTAAACCAGCTACCACCATAGCACCGAGTGCGAGGTGCCAGCCTTGTTCTCCAGCCCCAAATTCAGCCACAGAACCTGCTACAATAACAATTAATCCAGCTGCTGGCCCTTTAATCGTTAAACGAGATCCACTAAAGAGACTGACTATAATCCCACCAATGATAGCGGTTAATAGTCCCATAATTGGAGGAAATTCGGAGGCTTTGGCGATACCTAAACTTAAAGGTAAAGCTAATAAGAAGACAATAAATCCAGAGGCTGCGTCTGATGCGAAGTTCTCTTTTAATCCGGCTAGGCCATCCTTAGGTAATTCTAAATTATTCTTCATTTGCTTGAGTACCTCAAAGTTATTAAAAATATCGCTTTGAAAATGGAGCGTGTGGTCATTATATTAACCCGCTTGAAATAAAAAATTCCATAAAACCGTGGTCAAGTGACTCGGTTTTATGGAAAGTTGATTGATTTTTTAACTTAATCTGAGTATACTACCTGTAAATACTCTACTACTTTAAGGATGATAGGTATTCCACCACATTTCTAATTTCTCTTTTACTCATCAAAGCCCCCATCGGCGGCATACCGGATGGAAGGTTTTCTCTCGATTTTATACGCGTTACTGGAATGCGCAATGGCTCAGCATCATTTGTTTTCAGTTGCACGAGTTCATCCGTTTCTAAAATGATGGATCCTGAAACCGCTTGGCCATCCGTTAAAACAAAGTTTGTTGTACCATATCCTGGCGCAATGCGTGCACTTGGTTCGATTAAGGCTTGCAATAATTGCTCTCTCGTTAAACGTGAAGCCACTCCTTTTAAGTTAGGACCCACATTTGTACCTTCTCCACCCACGATATGACAGCGAACGCATTGTACAGTTGAATTGTATTGGAAGATATTTCGTCCGTCTGCAACAGAGCCCCCGAACAAGGCTTCTTTGTATTCATCCGTCAAGGTTCCTTTTACTTTTAAAGCATCTAATTTTGCGATTAGTTTTTCCTCATTCGTGGCTTCCACCGCTTCCATTAGGTCTAATTTAATACCTGTAGGCAATTTGTTATCGACCATTTTTTCGATTAAATCGGCTAAAATGGCAGAGGTATTAGCTGGCTTCATTTTGGCCATACTTTGTAATAGCGCCTGTTGTTCAGATTGAGAACCTTTGTCAAAAATAGGTTTTGTGATAGCAGGCAATTGAGACGCTGAGATTTCAATCTTATTTAAATTACTCAAGGCGATACCACGCACAATTTTACTCGTATCATTCATTCCTTTTTCTAAAATGAAAGCCAGTTTAGGTGTATTTAAGTCTGCCAATGAACTTAAAAATGCCGCTCTCACTTTAGAATTAATATGTTGTGTGAAAAGCGAAATTTGCGTCTCTGAGAAACTAGTTAAATTTAACTCAGCAATCAACTTTGCCGTTGCAACTAATACATCAGGATTTTCTGATGCTAAGAAGGACGGAATCTTGGATTGAATTCGAGCAATTACATCCGCTGGATTGCGATCTAATGGGCCTCTATGGCGACCATCGACGCGATCCATAACCGAAGGATTAGCCCATGAACCTAAAGTTGCAATCGCTTCTGCTCTCAAAGCCTCAGGAATGCCATTTCTTTCTGAATAAGCAATCAATAAATCAATCTCTTTTGCCGTTCCCACGCGTAAGCAAGCATTGATTGCGCGGCGAATAATTACAGGATCGCTTATTCGTGTATCTGCTAAACTAGCCGCTAAGGCCGGCAAAGCAGCCTGAATAGATTCGTCATCATTAATCGCTCTCGCCGCCTCAGCAACGATGTACTGATCTGAATCAGCTAAAAAACCTTGTACACCCGTATGCGCTAAACGGCGTAAAACAAGCACCGCTGCGATGCGCAATGAACGGTTAGGCGAGTTTTGTAAAGCTAACATAGGCTCCGCTTTTCCAATTCTGCTTAAGGCTAATACAGCCGCATGGCGGATATATACATCTTTATCTGCATTTTTTTCAATTTGCTGCAATAAAGCTGGAATTGCCTTTTCAGATTTAACTCGTCCTAGAGCTTGCGAAGCAAAAAATGCCACCCTAGGATTAGCAGATCCAACTAATGGAATTAGCTGATCAGCAGCTGAGGCATCAAAAATATCACCTAAAACCTTAGCAGACTGTGCTATGATTTCTTCATCTGAATCAGTTAAAAGTGGCTGAATAGAGGCTGCAGATTTTAATTGGCCTAAACCCCAAATTCCATGAACGCGGGCTAATTGATTTTCCTTTTGCTGTACGGCCTTCTCAAAAATAGCTGTGGCCTTTCTCTCCGCTAACTCATATTGAGCCTTCAAGCGAACGCGTTGATCCGCATAGAATAGCAAATCATATAAAGAGGTCAAACTTTGCTTTGAATAATCTTGTTGAATGTATTTTTTCGTCTGCTCGCGCTCCGCCTTCAAATCATTCTCTTTATCCTCCACATCGATTTTCCAGATGCGACCATAGTTTTTCGTATCCCATCCAAAAATCCAATCTGAGGCATATAATGCTCCTTCAGGACCGAATCGAATCCCAGTTGGTAAAATTCCTTTCACCACATCTTCTTCCGATTTGAAGTCAAAAGAGGCACCTTTTGGTTTTAGATCAAATGCCCAAATATGTGAATTGTTCGTATTCCCAACGAATTCTACCAAGAAGAATTTATTTAACCAGCGCTTACCCAGCGCGGTTCCCGGATTCCAAAGCATACCAGTAGGTCCGTTATGGAAATTGCGAATTGGAGGAATAATGTAGGCTGCTTGCCCCTCCCAACGTGGTACATATAATTTCTCATCCATCCAGACTTTGTACAAATTATTGCGAGGATCGGTGTATTTTCCATATTGCCAATTCGAACGCCATCCAGCGTCAGAACCTTCTACGACGTGTACTAAACGCTCACTCTCCCCTGTATGATCTCCATCGTTATCAGCACTGATTAAATTTCCATAGTTATCAAAAACAAATTCGTGAGTATTTCGTAAACCGCTCGCATATACTTCAAACTCAGAACCATCTGGATTTGATCTTACAATCACTCCAGAATTTGGGTGTTTGTATTTTTTGCCATCTTTAGCCGTAATATTGGCTCCTATGTCTCCTATTTGCCAGTAGATTTTTCCATCTGGACCTTCTGTTAAACCAGACATGCCATGACCTCCAAAACCAATATGAACTGCGTAGCCAGTTGAGATAGATTCCGGGTTTTTCCATTGCCCATTATTGTGTTTCAAACGCATTAAATCTGGTCCAATAGCCACAAAAGCATCTTTTTTACGCACTAACAAGCCACCAGCTACGTCTGTTACTTCTTCATTAAACCCGTTGAATACTCTGGTCGATTGATCAGCATATCCGTCCCCGTTCAAATCCTCTACCTTGTAGATTTCTTCTTTCTCCACTTTTAAATCCAACCAATCATGAGATCCGTCACCATTCATATCGGGTAACCAGGTATTTTTCGCACTGTTTTCTGGAGCAAAATTGCGGCGTAAAAAGGCTCTTCTATCCTCTACTGATTGAAAACCAATTGATTCAGTCATCCAATCCCGGTGGCCACGAATGTCAAATTCAGAGGCCTTGTTACGGTTCGTGCTATTAACAAAAATAGCCCCATTGTCATCCACCGCAATGGCTACTGGATCCTGTAGCAGGGAATCAGATGCCCACAAATCAATTTTTAACCCTGGAATGATCTTGATGGGTTGTTTGTCCTTTATAGCTTTCGCGTTTTCGACCACCTTACTTTGATCCTCATAAATTATTTTAAAGGTATCATCTTTGCCTTGTTTGCTACAAGACCATAGTGAAATAAAGGTGCAGGAATATAGTAATAAACGTTTCATAGATGTAATTAGTTTTCTTCGTCCATCATACTGCGGCGTTGTTTTGCGGCCTGTTTGGTGGTTTTGAATCGGTAATTAAAAGTCAAATTAAATGAGCGTAAACGCCCTTGAGATTCACCCCTAGTAAAGAATCCAGATCCATCTCTTGGATCAATTAAAGTTGATTCATAGCGGTTAATTCGCGAGTTAAAGATATCTAAAATACTTAAAGTTAGTGTACCATTACCCTTCATAATATCTTTCGATGCTGATAAATCCATCCAGCTCATGTATCCTCGGGATCCTTGTGGAGTTAATTGCGGGGCTTCATAATTAGCCCGAATTTGAAAATCAGTCGCCCCTATTTTAATTCGAGAGCTATGTCTGGCAAACCAGGAATAGGTATCACTTTTGAACGCTGAATTAATATTTGAGGCATCTGCGATGGCTCTGAAGGCATTAAAACTGAGGTCTGCTTTATATACTTTGGAAAAGTTCCACGAGCTTGCAATTTCTATGCCCATCGATTTTTGATTGGATAAGTTAGCAGGCAAGGTCCTTGCGAAACCTAAGCTATCTACTGTTCTAAATCGTTCGATTTTGTCAAATGTTTGGCGATAATACAAAGAGCTACTTATGCTTCCTTGATCAAAGTATTTCAAGTGTCCCAAATCAAATGAATTGGTGAATTCGGGATTTAGATTCGGATTTCCAGAGAAGAAGTTTCGATTATCTGAGAAAGTAACAAATGGCGTTAAATCACCGTAAGTAGGCCTTCTAACCCGTCTTGAATAGCTTAACTGAAACGAATTATCCGGTGTGATAGTATACGTAAAATGGGCACTAGGGAACAAATTGGCATAGTTTCTAGGGTTCTTCTCCTTTGTTTCTTCTAATTCAGTTTGGATATCTGTCGTTTCTGCTCTCAATCCGAATTGGTAGGAAAATTTCTTTGCCTTATTTCCAAATATTAGATAGGCGGCTGAAATATTTTCTTGATAATTAAATACATTATTTAGACCCCGAACAACGGTAAAAATACCTGAAGGCTGCTGTTCTGTTACGATAAAATCGTTAATCATATTTCTGAAACTAGTACGCAGACCCATTTCCAGTTTTGCGTCTTTACCTATCGGATTTACATAATCTGCCTGAAGTATCCATTGGCGTTCAAATTCATCATTTAAGGCCTTTTGTACTAAGGAAAGTTCTTCAAAAGGAGATCCATCTGGCTTTTTTCCTATCTGGGTATACAATTGATCTGATCGTTCCCAATAATCTAAATAGCGTAAATCAGCTGTAAATTCTCGCCCTTTTTTTGCGTAGCTTTTTTTGAATGTTAACGCATATTCTCCATTCGGTTCTGCTTCTTTCTCATCTTGCTGGCGATACGTGTCACTATAAAGTTTGGACAAGTTTTCACGGTAATCTAAGTAAAAAAAGTCTGTGATCCGTCTCACATCCGTACGTCTGTAGATGTAGGAGGCCGTTAATATGGTTTTATCGTTGAAGAAATAATCAGCCCCACCTCTAACGTTATTTACTAGACCTGTGACGTTATTGGATGAATTCTGATTTAAATAATTTGTTTGTTTCCCGGTATAAACTTCTTGATAAATACGGTTTCTTCCTGGCGTTCTACGGTAGAAAGCACCATAATTAACAAAGAAATTGAATTTGTTTTTTCGGTAGTTAACAATAGCAGTTCCTCCAATATTCTCTGGATACCCTGATGTCGTTTCAATGGCACCATTAAACCCTTGGTTTTGGTTTTTCTTTAAAACAATGTTAATAATACCTGCCATCCCTTCCGCCTCATATCGAGCAGATGGATTCGTGATGATTTCTACTTTATCAATCAGATTTCCTTGCAAGGATTGCAAGCCAGATGAACCATTTATTCCCGCTAGCGTAGAGGGTTTTCCATCAATCAAAATGCGCACATTGTCACTCCCGCGTAGTTTTATAGCCCCTTCTGGGTCTACTTGGATCGAAGGTAAGTTTCCCAAAATTTCAGAAGCCGTTGCTCCTTTATTCGCTAAATCTGTCCCAACATTAAATATGCGTTTGTCGAGGTTGAGTTCCATGGACGCTTTTTGGCCTTTCACCACTACCTCATTTAAGGTTTGATTGCTTTCTTTAACCGTAATTACCCCCAGATTAATGGAAGAATTAAAGGATTGATTAGCCATCTTAAGAGGCTCATAGCCAATACTTTCGATCAATAAATCATATACGCCTGGAGCTATTTCCAGGCTAAATTTACCCTTGTCATTGCCGATTGTACCGGTAACTAGTGACGAGCCTTTAAATAGGCGAATACTTGAATAGGGAACATTGATTTCCCCTTGAATTTTAATTTTAGTTTGAGCAATTATGCTAGTGGAACACAATAGAATGAGTATCGGTAGAAGCCGAAAAATTTTCATAAGCTAGGTTTAGAATTATCTTGTAAGATAGAAAGACAATTTTACAAAGTTTATACCCCCCTGACCCGATTTTATTCTTATTTTTAGACTATTAACAACTGAATATGAAAAAAGTACTTCTCTTATTATTCATCTCCTTTGTGAGTCAAGCGAATCCTTATCAGGAACAGGCTAAACGAGTAACTATCCACCGGGATCAATGGGGAATCCCCCATATTTATGGAAAGACGGATGCTGATGCGGTTTTTGGCCTTATGTATGCGCAATGTGAAGATGATTTCGCTCGAGTGGAAATGAATTACATTGAGAAATTAGGGCGGATGTCTGAAATAAAAGGAGAGAAAGAACTCGCTTATGACTTATATATAAAGTTGTTAATCGATGAAAATGAGGCCAAAGCAGAATACAAAACAAGCCCTCTTTGGCTAAAAAAACTTCTAAATGCTTACGCAGATGGAATAAACTATTATTTACAAAAACATCCGGAGATAAAACCCCGACTCATTACTCATTTCCAACCCTGGTTCCCCCTTTTATGGACGGATGGGTCAATAGGCGCCATTTCAACAGGCGATGTGACCGAGCAAGAAACCGCTCGTTTTTATGGATTATCTTCTCAGGTGGCTAGTGTAAAATACCAAAATCCAGACGAGAAATTAACGGGTTCAAACGGATTCGCTATAGGTCCTTCCTTATCGAAATCTGGTAATTCAATGCTCTATATCAATCCACACGTTACCTTTTATTTCAGACCTGAGGTCCACGTGGAAAGCGAAGAAGGTCTTTCTGTATATGGTGCCGTTACTTGGGGACAATTCTTTATCTATCAAGGGTTTAATCGGTATAACGGCTGGATGCATACCTCCTCAGAAGTAGATGTAGCGGATGCTTATATAGAGACTACGCGCGAGCGGGAGGGTCAGATGGAATACTTGTTAGATGGAAAATGGATTCCTTTCAAAACGAAATGGATTACACTAGGGTCTAGAAAAATCAAAACGTATTTTAATCACCGAGGCCCTGTTTTAGCGTCTAGAAATGGCCATTGGATTTCTGTTCGCTCGTATAATCGGGCCAGAAAAAGTTTAGTACAAAGCTGGTTACGCACGAAAACCAAAGGTTTCGCTGACTTCAAGCGTGTGATGGAAATGCGTGCAAACACGTCTAATAACACGGTTTATGCTGACAATAAAGGGAATACGGCTTATTGGCATGGAAATTATGTGCCACTGAGGAATCCAAAAATTGATTGGGGAGTGCCACAAGATGGTTCTACTTCGAAGAACGATTGGCAAGGATTACATAGCTTAGTTGAAATCGTGCATAGTTATAATCCAGCTTCTGGGTGGATTCAAAATTGTAATTCCACTCCTTTTACCGTTTCTGGTCCATCTAGTCCTCTTCGTTCTACTTATCCAGTCTACATGGCACCTGATGGAGAAAATTTCCGTGATCGAAATGCAGTTCGCCTGTTTTCTCAAACAGGTAAATTAGATCTTACCGGGTTGATTGGGCTTGGATATGATCGTAGATTAATGGCTTTTGAGGTTTTATTGCCTTCTTTAATTCAGGCCGCTGAAGGAGAATCTGGTTTAGAAGAATTAGTGCAAGAATTGAAAAAATGGGATTATAACGCCTCTACTACATCTATTGCTCAAACGATTGCCATACGTTGGGGATTAAAAATTATGCCTAAAATTCCGAAAGCAATGCAGTTTGGGGGTGAAACGGATGTGGTGCAAAACTTCGAGCAGTATGCTATGACAGGATCTAAGCAAGAAAAGTTACAAGCCTTAAAAGACGTGGTAAAAGAACTGGAGAGAGATTTTGGTACTTGGCGCGTTGCTTGGGGTGATTTGAATCGTTTTCAACGTGTTTCGAATGGAGATATATTTCAGATGGATGATGCTAAATCGAGTATCCCAGTACCCTTTGCTTCGTCTGCCTGGGGACAGCTTCCTTCTTATACAAGTCGTTCCATTCAAGGTTCGAAAAAGTGGTATGGAGTGAATGGAAATAGCTTTGTTGCTGCCGTGGAATTTGGCCCTAAAATCAAGGCCTATTCTCTTTTAGCTGGAGGCCAAAATGGTCATCCATCTTCCCCTCATTTTTTCGACCAAGGTAAAATGTACTCAGAAGGTCAATTTAAAGAGGTTTATTTTTATAAATCAGATGTTTTGAAGCATGCCGTGACTTCTTATCATCCTTAAATGTTTGTATATTTAAATCTAAATTTCAACCAATGCCTAATCAGATACAAGCCGGATTCGAATTTGAAGCTATATTTCAAGAGGCTGCGATTGGTATCATTGTCACGAACTCCCAATTCGAGATACTCCTATCGAACAAGTTTGCAGATAAGCTCTTTGGTTACGGCATGAATGAATTATTAGGGGAGAATATTTCCCTGCTGATACCCAATCATCTAAAAGAAAGACACCAGGGTCATTTAAGTAATCTAGGCCACGAAAAACCGATTTCTCGCCCTATGGGTATTGGCTTAGATTTGAAGGCCAAACGTAAAGACGGTTCTCTATTTCCCATCGAAATTTCCTTATCACATTTCAAAGCAAGCGATAGCATGCACTACATTGCTTTTGTTAGTGATGTGACTTTAAAACGTAAAGTGGAGATGGAGTTGATTTTGAAGAATCAACAGATCAATCAGTTAAATGAAACGCTTGAGCAAGAAGTGGCCGCTAGAACACAGGCTCTTCAAAATACACTGGATAAATTAGAAATTAACACGAAGGAATTAGAGCAATCTTTGGCAAAAGAAAAAGTGTTAGGTGACTTAAAGACACGCTTTGTGTCGATGGCCTCCCATGAATTTAGAACCCCCTTAACTTCCATTTTAGGTTCGGCGACGCTAATTGAGAAATATACCCAAGCGGAAGATCAGCAAAAACGCAAGCAACATATTAATCGCATTAAATCCTCTGTGAGTCATTTGACTGAAATTCTGGAAGAATTTTTGTCCGTAGGTAAATTGGAGGATGGAAAATTAGAGGTTCATCCAGTTGATTTTTCCATTCGTGCATTTATCAATGATATTTTAACTGACTTTAGCACCTACAATCAAGCTTTTCGATTAGAGATGCCAGCAGATTTTTCTTGCTTTCAGGATACCTCGATACTTCGCAAAGTCATATTTAATGGACTATCGAACGCCTTGAAATTCTCGCAGAAAGAAGTGTTTATATCCGTTATTTTAGAGGGAACGCAAGTCTTTATCTCCATTAAAGACCAAGGTATTGGAATTAGCGAGGAAGATCAGAAACATTTATTTGAACGCTTCTTTCGAGGAGGAAATGCTACAGCGATACAAGGAACTGGTTTAGGTTTGCACTTAGTAGAGCGGTATATGCGGTTAATCGGTGGAAAGGTAGAAATTAAGAGTGAGTTAAATCAGGGTACTGAACTACTAATTAAATTCCCGAAGGAATAGAACTATGAGCAAGCGGATATTAATCATCGAGGATAGTATGGATATTCGGGAGAATACCGAAGAATTATTAGCCTTATCAGGGTTCACCGTGGAAACGGCCTCAGATGGACTAGAAGGTGTTCGGTTAGCCCGAACTTGGAACCCAGATTTAGTTATTTGTGATATTATGATGCCTAATCTAGATGGATTTGGCGTTTTGCAGGTCTTCTCTAGTCAAGAAAACCTAGCTTCGATTCCGTTTATTTTTTTAACTGCCAAAACCGACCGGGCAGACATGCGCAAAGGCATGGAAATGGGCGCGGATGACTATCTGACGAAGCCATTTCAAGAAGTTGAGTTATTACGAGCTATTGAGGCGCGTTTGAAGAAGTCTAAAACACCTAGCCCATTATCAAATTCTATTGCAGATGTCACAGATGTACATGAGGCATTAGCTTTTTTAGATTTGCCTAGCTGGACAGGTGAAAAGAAGATCCAAACACACGCAAAAAAGCAAGTTATCTATTCAGAGGGTGATCATCCCATTCGTTTATATTATCTGGCCAAAGGAAAGGTAAAAACCTATCACACCAATAAAGACGGTAAGTATTTCATCACCTCTTTTGTTCAGGAAGGGGAATTCTTCGGTTTTGTCGACATTCTGGAGAATCAAGCCTACCGCGAGAGTGCAGAGGCTTTAGAAGAGACTCAAGTTTTCAGCGTTTCCTCAGCCGATTTTTTACATAGAATTAAGGAAAATATACATTTGGAGGTCTTCTTTAGAAAAGCACTAACTTCTTATCTGCTTAAAAATGAAAAGCTTTTAGTCGAAATGGCTTACCAAAGTCTCAGAATGCGCGTCGCTATGGTTTTGGTTGAGTTAGCTGACACCTATGGAAAAAGTCATTCTGAGCCCCTAATTATTAAATTATCCAGAGAAGATCTCGCTTCACGAGTGGGGACGGCTACAGAATCTGTGATCAGAACGCTGAGTGACTTTAAAAAAGAAGGCTACTTAGATGTTAAGGGTGGCGAAATGACGCTAAAAAACATCGAAGGTCTCGCGAAACTTAAATACTAAATGGATGGCAGATAATTGGACTAAGGCTCGAATGGGCTATATAGTCTGAATATGCCATTCCGATTCCCCAGACTCCCCTAAACATGAGAACACCAGCTACAAACCAACCCAAGTATTGAAATACGGGTTGCTTTTTTAATTTAGCAGATCCCCATATAAACAGTTGCAACGCAGGTAAAGTCGCTAATCCCAAGCTCATCATACTCAGTGCTCCGTAAAGCGGATTAGGTTGAATCAATGCCACGCTTAAACCAGCCACGACAAGTCCACAAGGCAATAATCCATTTGCCATCCCTAGAACGAAATAGCCACTAGGCCCCATTTTAGCACCTAATTTCTGTAGCTTTTTGCCTAGGTGTTGATGTAAAAATGCAAGTGGACCTTCTCCTATGTTTTGGCTAATTAATAGCAAAATTACTATTCCAGCTAGTAGGTAATAATAGGACCATAAAGAAGGGAATAGCCAGATAGAGCCTATGCCAGCGACAAGATAGCCTAGAATGCCATACATAAATATTCTCCCCAATGGATATAAAATCATTCTTGCTGGAGATTTTCCCCGCACGTTGATTTGGGCTACGATGGGACCGCACATGGCAAAACAATGCCAGCTGCCCGCTAATCCAATAAGAAAGGTATAATACCAGGTGTACATTAGTGGACTACAATTCGTTGTTCATTTACATAGCTTTTACCCTCTTTTTCCCATTGTAGGCTTACATTCCAAGGGCCTTTAATGAGGAAGTCCGTGTTTACGGAGGCTAGCCCAGCTGTATCAGCAGTGATTTCAATAGTTTTATCTAAAGACGCATTCGAAGGACGGTAAAAGACCAGCTTGCCTTTGCTTACCCCAGCAGGGAATTGAATTTTGGCTTGTTGGAAATCTGTTGAATACTCCCATGTAGCCTTTACCGCTAATGCGGATGTTTGTTCTCGTTCTTTGATTTTTTGCTGAAATGCCTGTCCGTCGGCATAGTAGTTTTTGCCTACTAATTCGATGGATTCTTTGGACATATGTATATAAAAATAGGCCATAAATGTCCCAAAAAGCACAAAGGTGACAATAATTCCATGTCCCCAGTTAAAGCTGAATTTATTCATCAGGTTGTATAAAGCTAGTTTTAATTATCTCTTTTTTTTCGCTGGTTTCGGTAATCGATACTGGTACTTTTTCGCCATTCCTCCATTTTCCTAATTTAATCCGCAAGAAGAACTCCCCTTTCGCCATTTTTCCGGGGTTTACTTGATTAATTGGTTTCCCCACCCAAATAATTTGAAAAGCCTCCGGAGCATCAATTCTGAAGTTTTGCTTTTCCATGGACTTATTCAATACCTTCATTTGGTATAAATTACTTACCTCGTTCCTTTTTTCATCCACCTGGAATATCATACCAGGAGTTCGTAATAAGGTTGTTTCAAAGTTCGTTCGCGTAATTAATAAATAAGCGAGACCAGCAATTATCAAAGCTAAAACAGCACTATAAGCACCGATGCGCATGGTAAATTTCAGTTTTTGGCCTGAATTAACGCCATTTAAGGAGTCATAGCGGATTAAACCTTTGGGTTGATGGGTTTTCTCCATCACCGTGTCACAGGCATCTATGCAGGATGTACAGCCAATGCATTCTAATTGATTGCTTCCATTTCTAATATCAATTCCTGTAGGGCAAACTCGAACGCACCAATGGCAATCGATACAGGCACCCTTATCCTCTCCTTTTCCACGTGGTTCTCCCCTCTTATGATCGTATTGTACTAGAATTGAATTGTTGTCTAATAAGACCCCTTGTAATCGTCCATAAGGGCATATAACCATGCAAACCATTTCCCTAAAACGGGCAAAAACAAAGTAAAAGACACCTGTAAAAAGAAGGATGGCTACTAATCCGTTTATATGATCTAAAGGAGATTCTGTTACGAGTTTCAACCACTCTCTTTTGCTGATGATATACATCAAAAAGGTATTGGCGATGGCGAAAGACAGCAGGACAAACAAGGTATGTTTTACGCCCCTTTTTACTATTTTTTCTGTTGTCCAGGGAGCCGCTGCTAGTTTTCTTTGGGCTTTATCATCCCCCTCAATCCAGTATTCAATTTTACGAAATAGCATTTCCATAAAAATGGTCTGTGGGCAAGCCCAACCACACCAAATACGCCCGAAAAGCACCGTAAATAAACTGACAAAAAGCAAGAAAGCGACGAGGCCTAAAGCCACTAGATGGAAATCTTGAGGAAAAAAAGGAACTGCCCAAAAGATAAATTTGCGTTCTACAACATTAAATAGAAAAATCGGATTCCCTCTGTATTCTAACCAAGGTATACCAAACAACAAGGTCAATAAAAGATAAGAGAAATAGGTTCTAAGGTGATAAAATTGACCAATGATTCGACCTGGATAAATCCATAACCGTTTACCATCCTTTGTTTGGTTGTACAAATGATTGCGGTAATCGTCATTATCTACATGGAAAGTTGACATAAAAAAAGAGGGTCCGTTGCCGGACCCCTTAATATTTAGAATGGAGACTTTTCTCGGCAGGTACTAATTCCAAATGGTTTATACAATAAACACACTCGGATGATTCCAGTTAGAGCGATTAAGCTGGCTACAATGTAAACGGTTAAGGCTAGATTAGCTGGAATAATTTTAGCATAGGCTAAAATGGCTAATGCGACTGCGATCGCTAATCGAAAGATGCGATCCATTTTTCCAATGTTCTTTTTCATAATTACGGTGATTTAGTTTCTGTTCCTTGTGGCTCCTTGGCACCCGGAGGATTCGTTCCTTGAAGCGTTAAAATATAAGAGGCCACTTTCTGGATTTGCAAAGGATTCAACGTTTTATCCCAGGCAATCATTCCTTTTTCTGGAATCCCATGGGTAATCGTCTTAAATAAATCCTTTATATCCCCACCGTGGATCCAAAACTTATCAGTTAGATTAGGTCCTACGCCTCCCTGCCCCTTATTTCCGTGACAAGCTACACAATTTGTCGAATAGATTTGTGCTCCCTCTGTTAAATCTTTAGTTGAGGTAACAACAGTAACATTATCATCATTAATTGAATTAGAAAATTTCTCTAAGTACTCCTCCCTTGCCTTTTCAGCAACAGCTACTTCATTTTTGTATTCTGTTTCTTGGATATTGCCATCTTGGTAAACGTGGTAGTAGGCTCCATAAACCACCGCAAACAAGATCGTTAAATAGAACAAATACATAAACCAAGGTGGTGTAGGATTGTCTAATTCCTCAATATCATCGTATGTATGATCCATTAATAGATCTTTTTCTTTTTCTAGTGGTTTTAATCCAGTGAAACTATTCCACCAACTTTGTTTTTCAGCGCTGGCTGGAGCTGCTTGATCAGCCAGTTTTTTCAAGGTCACCTGTAATTGAAGTGTAACCACTAAAATGACAACCCCGGTGATGAGGATCATACTTACTAACCAAATTTCAATGACATTAACTGACATAGTATTACGATTTAAATTCCTTATTTAGGTTATTTCCTTCATTGAAAGGCATTTGCTCCATTTCCACGAGGTGCTTTTTGTCCATCCATATCAAGTAGATTCCTACTAAGATGAAGAAGGTTAAAAAGGTCAAAAGCGAGAAAATTAGATAAGTATCTGCTCCTGGTATATTGGATATGAATTGCTTGAACATATAATCTATTTTTTAGAGATGTCTGTACCTAAACGTTGTAAATAGGCAATCAAGGCAATGATTTCTTTGTCCTCGCTTACTTTGATTTTCTCTGCAGCTAGATTCGCTTGAATCGCTTTCGCTTGTCTATTTAAATCTTTCACCGCATTACTTACGTCCTCTGTTGAATAAGGCACGCCTAATTTTTTCATAGCGGCTAATTTATCCTGAGTTTGAGCTGTATTTAATGACTGCTCCAGAAGCCAAGCGTAATTAGGCATAACAGATCCCGGAGACATACTGCTAGGCTCTCTCATATGGTGATAGTGCCATGAGTCAGGGTATTTCCCTCCTTCTCTTTGCAAATCAGGTCCTGTGCGCTTAGATCCCCAAAGGAATGGATGATCATACACAAACTCTCCAGATTTAGAGAATTCCCCATAGCGTTCGGTCTCGCTTCTGAATGGACGAACTAATTGCGAGTGGCAACTCACACAACCCTCGCGGATGTAAATGTCGCGTCCCTCTAACTCTAATGAAGTATAAGGTTTAACGGATTCAATCGTAGGTACATTTGATTTAACCATAAACGTAGGGACTAATTCAACTAAGGAACCCACTAAGATCATTACCAAAGAGGCCACCAATAATTGGATAGGGCGTTTTTCAATCCAGCGGTGCCAATGCCCATCGCTTTCGTGTTTTTCCTCGATGATGGCTAATGGAGCGGCTTCTGCTTTTTCATTAGCTAATAATGTTCCTTTAGACATGGTCTTGAACAAGTTATAGGCCATCAAAATCGCCCCAGTCAGGTATAAGGTACCTCCAAAAGCCCGCATCATGTGCATAGGTAATAACTGTAGCGTAGTATCTAGGAAATTACCGTATTGCAGGGTTCCCTCTGCCGTGAATTGCTTCCACATCATCCCTTGCGTGAATCCTGAGATGTACATCGGGATGGCATAAAAGGCGATTCCAATGGTAGCTATCCAAAAGTGTGTTTTGACTAATTTTTCTGAATAGATTGTTGTCTGGAAGATTCTAGGGAAAAGCCAGTACAACATGGCAAAGGTTAAGAATCCATTCCATCCTAGGGCTCCTACGTGTACGTGTGCAACGATCCAGTCGGTAAAGTGGGCTATGGCATTGATGTTTTTCAAAGAGAGCATGGGTCCCTCGAAAGTTGCCATACCATAACAGGTAATACCCACGACCATAAATTTCAAAATCGTATTTTCTCGCACTTGATCCCAAGCTCCTCTCAAGGTTAAAAGTCCATTGATCATACCACCCCATGAAGGTGCAATGAGCATGATGGAGAATACGACCCCTAAGGATTGAGCCCAATCAGGCAGCGAGGAATACAATAAATGGTGAGGTCCAGCCCAGATATAGATAAAGATCAAGGCCCAAAAGTGTAAAATGGAAAGTCGATACGAGTAAACCGGACGGTTCGCCATTTTTGGCAAGAAATAATACATCATTCCTAGGAATGGAGTCGTTAAGAAAAATGCCACGGCATTATGCCCATACCACCACTGAATTAACGCATCCTGAACGCCAGCATAGACATAATAAGACTTAAATAGAGATATAGGTAGTTGAACGGAATTTGTAAGGTGCAGAACCGCCACTGTAATAAAGGTGGCGATATAGAACCAAATAGCGACATATAAGTGGCGCTCTCTTCTTTTGAAGATAGTTCCAAACATATTGATACCAAAAGCGACCCAAACCAGCGTAATCGCAATGTCAACAGGCCATTCTAGTTCTGCATATTCGTGGGAGGTCGTTATACCTAAAGGTAAAGTGATAGCCGCTGCCACAATAATTAATTGCCAGCCCCAAAAATGGAAATTGGACAAAAAATCACTAAACATTCTAGCCTTTAAAAGACGCTGTAAGGAATAATATATTCCAGCGAAAATAGCATTTCCCACGAAGGCAAAAATCACGGCATTTGTATGTAGTGGACGTAAACGACCAAAAGTACCATATTGAGTTAAATTCCATGAGGGAGCAAACAGTTGAGTAGCAATGATGACACCGACTAACATGCCGATTACACCCCAAAGTATCGTGGCTAGGGAAAAGTTGCGAACAATTTTATTGTCGTAGTAAAATTGTTCTAATGAGGTAGATGTTGTGCTCATATATTTTTAGTTTTTTCGTCTTCGTGTAAAATGCGCATGGCCGGAGTGATTAAATCATCCTGCTGTCCCGTTCTAATGGACCAAACAAAGGCAATCACGAAACCAATTGCCATAAAAAGGCTCAATCCGATCATTAGGTACATTATTTCCATGGAAAGCTCTGTTTATTTGTTGCAATTTCGAAGAATAGGTTCATTGAAAACCTGACATTCGTCAGCTTAAAATCTGATATTTCGCCGTGTTAGTTTTTGGCCCTTTAAATTCATCCCAACATTCGCAATCACCAGCATACTGATGGAATTAATGGGCATTAAAACAGCAGCAATCAATGGATATAAATTTCCTTGAATCGCATAGCTTAATCCAATGCCATTATATACGAGCGAAAGTAAAAAGCTGGCTTTGATGAGTTGTAGGCCAAATTTTGTATAGATTAAATAACTCCTTAATTGTGGTAATGCTGATCCCTTCAATATCGCATCTGATGAAGGCGTAAAATGTAAGTGATCATCGGAAACTGCAATGCCTACATATGCTTGTTTTAATGCCCCCGCATCATTCAAACCATCCCCTACCATGGCGACCCTTTTACCCTGTTTTTGTAGCTTTTGGATATATTCCATTTTTTCCAAAGGACTGCATTCGAATTTCACTCGATCTTTGTTATCGAACCAATCCAACAGATGTGCTGCGTGCTCTTTTTTATCTCCAGAAATCAAATGAATCTCATATTGATGTCTTAGCTGATGTAGCAATCCCTCTATACCAGGCCTATTTTCCCAAGAGAACTCTAGAAAACCAATAGGTTCCTGGTTTATTGAAATATATAAGCGCGTTTCAGAAGTGATAAATCCTTCGGGAGTTGTTGCTAGATTTTGGGTAAATTTGGCACTGCCTATTTTTACCAATAATTCTCCAAAATAGGCTTCTAAACCTTTCCCTGATACTTCTTTGAATTGTTGTAAAGCAAGGAGTGATCGATGATTTAAGAATTTTTTAACCTGCTTCGATAAAGGATGAGTGGATTGGAAAACGAGTGAATAAATGGCGTTCCACTCCTCATCGCTTAACTCTCGATTAAGTTGAATAGTTGGCTCTTTTTGACATTGTAAGGTTAGCGTTCCAGTTTTATCAAATACTAAGGTATCTACTTGTGCCATCCGTTCGAAAGCCTGAATATCCTTCACAAAGAAGTGGTTTTTAGCTAGCCAACGAATTCCATGACCTAGCGCAAAGGGATAGGATACCGCTAAAGCACAGGGGCATGCAATGACCAGAATACTCACGACTGCATTTGCCCAACGGCTTGGATCAACCATTAACCAATAAATACCTGTTACAATTGCTAAACTCAATAAGAGTAGAGTAAAGTACTTTCCAACTTGGTTTGCAAAATTCTCCCAGTTCTCGGATTTATGGTTTGGATCCTTAAACGCTTTCTGCTCCCAAAGTTGCGTTAAATGGCTTTGATTTAACTCTTTACTGATTTGAATTTCGATGGCTTCACCACTGTGTTTTCCTCCTGCATAAATGGATTGCCCGGCCTCTATGGTAATCAATTCACTTTCCCCCGTCACAAAACTGTAATCCATCTCACTTTTACCTTTCAATAAATAGGCATCAGCTGGGATAATTTCTTGATTTCGGATAAGTAGTCTATCCCCTATTTTGACCTCCTCTAAAGGCGCGGTTATTTCCGTTCCGCGCCTGATTTTCGTGACGATTAGTGGAAAATAGGCCTTATAATTACGCTCAAAGGAGAGAAAGTCAAATGATTTTTGTTGAAACCACTTCCCTATCAATAAAAAGAAAATCAATCCAGAAACAGAATCAATATAGCCGGCGCCCGTATGTGTTAGAATTTCATAGGCACTACGGCTATAACCTACGAGAATGCCCAATAAAATGGGCAATTCAATGGTCATCTTGCCCAGCTTTAGGTGGGCATACACATTGCGGAAATAATCTGATCCTGAATAAAAAACGGCAATAGTTCCTAAACCTAGATTCAAATAGCTAAATAATTGTTGTAGCGAACCATCTTCGATACCCAAGTATTCTGGGAAGCTGAACAACATTGCATTCCCGGCACAAAATCCAGCCATACCTAATTGAAGAAAATGGTGTTTTTGGCTATTGTTTTGCTGTTTTTCATTCTCATTTGAAATATGGGGTTCATATCCTAAACTTGAAATCAGGCTAGCTAGCGCGCCTAAACTTAATTGATCTTCTTTAAACCAAACGGTTAAATCTTTTTTACCAAAATTCAAACTGGCTTTAATGATCTGAGGATTTAGTTTTGGTAAATTTTCCAATAAATACAAGCACGAACGGCAGTGGATGGCGGGTAAATGAAAGCTTACTTTAGCGAATTCAGAATTGGAGAAAGTGATTAAACGATTACGAAATGCGACATTATTTAAAAAATCAAAACTCTTTTTGGTTGGAGAAATGCCCGGATTAATGTCACACTCATAGTAAGCTGTCAGGTGATTATCATTTAATAGTTCGTACACCTGCTCACAACCATGACAACAGAATAGTTTGTCAATTTTCTCTATTGGATGCTTTCTACAGATTTCTCCACAGTGATAACAAACTTGGTCTTCTGCAATAAGCGGCGCTTCTAGGATTTCTGAGTACATATAGATTCGACAATGCCTCAAAATTCTTACTATTTCACAGGTTGTTTTGTGACGAATAGCACCTTGAAAACTGATCTAAATCAGTAATTGAGCTTAATTCCACTCGTACTTTCGCCTTGTTATTTATAGCAATGAGAAATTTTTCAGATACAGAACGGAAAGTGTTGGCTAGCGGGATCGAACTCCGCTATTTACCTGATGAATATTTGTTTCGTCAAGGCCAAAAGGCAGAATTCGTTTTTTACCTCCAAGAAGGAAGCTTACTATTAGAAAGTAAAGATGGATTTATTACTATTGATAAGAAAGGTGTTTTTATAGGAATAGAAGAGGCTATTGAGTCGAAAAAGCATATTTATTCAGCCATGACTTCTAGTTATGCACAGTTCTTAGTTTTTGAGCGGAAGTATTTTCAACAGCTAATCGATGAATTCGACTTAGCTTTTTCCTTTTTTGAATTTAAAAAATCAGAATACAACGAATTTTTGCTGAAGGTTCAGCAGAAATACGTTACGAAATAAGAGTTTAGAGTGGTATTTAATTGGGTTTTGGCTCCCTTTTGCTTTTAGCGGAAGGGAGCTTTATTTTAGTGGGCTATCCTTCTCTTTTTTCAACGTGTTGTACACTAATCTATCTGTAAATCCATTCAGCCATTTGTTCAAGAATACGGTTAACTTGCCTTGCAAGGTTAAAACGAGCGTTTTCTTTTTAGCTTCGTAAGCCTCTGCAATTCGAGACGCCACTTCTTCCGCAGACATCATTTTACCCTCATCGCGCATCGTTTCCCCAGTGATTTTTCCTTCACTATTTAAGGAAGCTGCTCTAATATTAGAGGCGGTGAATCCAGGGCAAGCGATTAAGATGTGAACCCCTGTTTCTAATAACTCAGTTCTTAGTGCTTCTAGGAAGCCATTCATTGCGAATTTAGAAGCGGAATAGCCAGTTCTAACAGGTAATCCACGGTATCCTGCAATAGAAGAAATACCAATAATTCCTCCTTTTGCGGCCTTAATATGTGGTAATGCGGCATGGGTAGCATATACGGTTCCCCAGAAGTTAATATCCATCACTTGTTTCAAAACAGCTAAATCTACTGTTTCAAACATGGATCGCATAGAAATACCGGCATTATTGATTAATAAATCGATACGACCATATAGTTCCACCACTTTTGCAACCATGGCTCGGGTTTGTTCTTCTGAAGCAGAATCGCAGACGATTGCTTTTGTAGAAATTCCAGCTTTATTTAAATCAGCTTCTGCTGCTAATAAATTCTTTTCGTTTCGTCCCGTTATGACAATATGGGCCCCTTTTCTACCATATTCAAAGGCTAACGCCTTTCCTATTCCTGAGGACGCTCCCGTAATGATGACTACCTGATTTTTCATGCGACTAATTTTGCTTACGAAGTTAAGGTTTTATCTTGAATTGGTTGGCTTGCCCGTATAAAGCCGTATTTTTGTGCACATTTTTAGCAGCATGAGTAAGAAAAAAGAAAAGAAAGCCCCAGTGGTGTTGGAACAAATTGCCATTTTGGATTTTGCCGCCGAAGCGAAATGTATCGCCAAAGTGAACGATGAAGTTATTTTTGTACAAGGTGCTGTCGCTCCTGGTGATATCGCGGATTTACGCATTTTAAAGTCGAAGAAAAGCTTCAAGCAAGCTCAAGCCATCAACATTCAACCGCTTTCAAAGCACCGCACAGACGTGGCATGTAGTCACTTCGGTATTTGCGGTGGCTGTAAATGGCAACATGTTTCTTACGAATCCCAAACGGCTTTCAAGGCTCAGCAAGTCAAAGATAATTTGACACGAATCGCTAAAGTGAAATTGCCCGAATTTCAACCAATTCTCGGTTCCGAGGAAACTTATTATTACCGCAATAAATTAGAATTCACCTTTTCTTGTGCGCGTTGGCTCACAGAGGATGAAATTGGAAAAGAAGGTTTAGGATCGTTGAATGCGCTTGGTTTCCATGTTCCTGGTCGTTTTGACAAGATTTTACCCGTGGATCACTGCTATTTACAGCCGGATCCTTCGAATGCCATTCGCAACGGAGTACGTGATTTTGCGGAATCGAATGGTATTTCTTACTATGAATTAAAGAACCAGCAAGAAGGTGCTTTACGAAATTTAATTATTCGAAATACCGTTACAGACGAATGGATGGTGACGGTTCAGTTTGCCTATGCGACGGAAGTTGAAATTAAATCGGTTATGGACTATTTGAAATCAACCTTTCCGATGATTACTTCTTTGAATTATGTGGTAAACCAAAAAGGAAACGACACCTTCCATGATTTAGAAGTCATTTGCTATCATGGTAAGCCCTTTATGGTGGAAACGATGGAGGATTTGAAGTTCCAAATAGGTCCCAAATCCTTTTTCCAAACTAACGCCAAACAAGCCCTTAAACTTTACCAATTGGTTCGCCAATATGCTGATTTACAAGGCAATGAAATAGTTTATGATTTGTATACTGGAACGGGAACGATTGGCTTGTTTTTAGCGAAGTACGCCTCTAAAGTGGTAGGGCTTGAATACGTCGAAATGGCCGTGGAAGATGCCCGAATTAACGCAGAACTGAATGGCATTAAAAATGCTACTTTCTTTGCTGGAGACATGAAAAAAGTCTTAACAGAAGAATTCATTGCTATTCATGGAGCCCCTGACGTAATCATCACGGATCCTCCTCGTGCCGGAATGGACCTTGATGTAGTCAACCAAATTTTAGCCATAAAACCAAAGAAGATTGTTTATGTTAGCTGCAATCCAGCTACGCAGGCACGTGATTTAGCCTTATTAGATGTGGCTTATGAGGTGGATGTCGTTCATCCGGTGGATATGTTCCCGCAGACGCATCATGTGGAGAATATAGTGCGGTTGAAGTTAAAGCACAAATAATAGAGCATAAAGCATAAATCTGGAAGCAAAAAGGGCGATTTATCGCCCTTTTTGCTTCCAGAAATGTATTCCCGAAGGGAATTCCAACTTTGTGCTTTGTGCTTTGTGCTTTGTTCTTTGAACTTTGAGTTTTAAAAATTGCTTAGCAATTTTTAAAACGGAGTGTTTAAAGGATCATAATCTTCCGGCGGTAAATTCATCTTGCTACCCTTGAAAACAGCATCATTTCCTGATTCAAAAGCGGATGTCTGGTCTCCTAAAGCACTTAAATCGAAATTGCCACCCTCATTATTTGAGAAAGGTTGAAAGTCAAGGTCACAATATTTTGTGAACTTGCCGATGAATTTCAGCCAAACATTGTCAAGAGAACCGGAACGGTTTTTGGCCATAATAATCTCTCCCATTCCTGTAATCGAGTTCCCTTGATCATCTGCTGTAATACCGTAGTATTCAGGACGGTAGATAAACATTACCTGATCGGCATCTTGCTCGATGGCTCCAGATTCACGAAGGTCAGAAAGTTGAGGTTTCTTGTTACCTCCACGCGTCTCAGTAGAACGATTTAATTGGGATAGTGCGATAACTGGCACATCTAGTTCTTTAGCTAATTGTTTTAAGGCACGGGAAATTTGCGCGATTTCTTGCTCACGATTACCGCTAGCCCCTTTACCAGAGCTATCTCCGGTCATTAATTGCAAGTAATCGATGACGATGAGGTCGATACCTTTTTGGGCTTTCAAACGACGACACTTCGCTCTTAATTCTAAGATAGATAAGGCAGGGGTGTCATCTATGAACATATTTGCCTCGAATAATTTATTAATCTTCGAATGCAATTGTTGCCATTCATGTGGTTCTAACTTTCCTTTACGGATTTTCTCAGCGTCGATTTCCGCTTCAGCCGAAATAATACGATTAACAAGCTGAACTGCGCTCATTTCTAGCGAGAATAAAGCAACTGAATGACCAAAATCTACCGCCGCATTTCTACAAGCAGACACGACGAAGGCCGTTTTACCCATACCTGGACGAGCAGCAATAATGATTAATTCTTGTCTCTGCCATCCAGATGTTAGACGATCTAAATCCGTAAATCCGGATGGAATACCTGTTAAGCCACTTTTTTGTAATTGTTTCTTCTCTAATTCATCCACCGCTTTCTTCAAAATATCCGACATACTTTCGTAATTCTTACGGATATTAGATTCTGCAATGGTGAAGAGCTCCTGTTCCATCTTATCTAACAATTGAAAAACATCGGAAGTATCTTCGTAAGATAAGCGCTGGATTTCAGAGGATATTTGGATAAGCTGACGCTTTAAATATTGCTCAATGATAATTCTAGCGTGGAATTCAACGTTTGAAGTCGAACTTACCCGAGAGGTTAACTGAGCTAGATAACTTGTGCCTCCCGCTTTTTCTAGTGAGCCATTTTGCTTCAAGAAGTTGTTAACGGTTAATAAGTCAACTGGTTGTGAAGCTTGGAATAAGCCTTGAATAGCCTCGAAAATTAATTGATGCCCTTCCTTGTAAAAAGTGGCAGGTCTTAATAATTCAATAACGTTAGCTAGCGGCTCTTTTTCTAACATTAATGCACCTAACAACGCTTCTTCTAAATCAACGGCTTGTGGAGGTAACTTCCCTAGGCCTAGATCGCTCAAACGAGTAGGTCCTGATTGGGAACGTATTCCGGCAGGTGACTGATTTCCTTTTTTATAAATGGATGAAGGGGTGTTAGATTCCATACCACAATTTTACGTTAAATTTTCAAAATTATCTTATTCTCGAAGGTATTAAATTTCAAGAATTTCTTATTTTTACCTCTGTACGATTTAAACCCATTCTTACTTGTTAGAAAAAATAATTTCCCTCTCAGAGGTCTCTCTAATTGACTTTTTAGGCGTAGCAAACGTTAATATCAATTTATTGATTCACGCCTTTCCTCAATCTAAAATCATAGCTCGTGGTGAGCAATTAACTGTTCGTGGATCCAATGATCAAATCGCCTTGGTGGAAGCCATCGTTAACTCCTGCATTGCACATTTAGACAAGCACCATACCCTGTCCGAAAAACATATGCAGGCCTACATTGATGCGGTATTAAATCCGACAGGTGAGGAAAAAGAGCAACCTTGGGTGGAGGATAAAGATGTGCTACTTTTTGGCAATAAAGGAATCGTTATTAAGGCCAAAACTCCGAATCAACGTAAACTCGTCGATGCCGCTACTGAGAATGATATTGTTTTCGCTATTGGACCAGCTGGAACAGGCAAAACATACACTGCAGTGGCTCTAGCGGTGAAAGCTTTGAAGAATAAAGAAGTAAAGAAAATTATCATTACGCGTCCAGCTGTAGAAGCAGGGGAAAATTTAGGCTTTTTACCTGGTGATTTAAAAGAAAAAATCGATCCCTATTTGCGTCCTATTTATGACGCATTGGACGATATGATTCCAGCGGAAAAATTGAAATTTTATTTAGAAAATCGGACGATTGAAATTGCACCTTTGGCCTACATGCGAGGCCGTACCTTGAATAAAGCATTTATTTTACTTGATGAAGCTCAAAACACCACCTCCATGCAAATGAAGATGTTTTTGACTCGTATGGGTATTCAATCGAAGACGATCATCACAGGTGATAAATCACAAGTAGATTTACCTAAGAACCAAACTTCGGGTCTGGGAGAAGCGGAACGTATCCTTTCAGGGATCAATGGAATTGCTTTTGTGGAATTAGATGGATCCGATGTGGTTCGTCACCGATTAGTGCGAAAAATAATTGAGGCGTATGGAAAGCAAGATAAATAAGATTATTCAGGCCATAAGTCCCGGAGAAATCGATCAAGTTTTCGCCATTCGGACGGAGGTTTTTGTCAAAGAGCAAAAGTGTCTTCCTTCCGAGGAATTTGATGAATTAGACGCAGTAGCTAATCATTATCTTTTATTAGAAAATGATATCCCAGTTGCCACTGGACGTTACCGAAAAACCGAAAAAGGTATTAAAGTAGAGCGCATAGCTACTTTAGAAACGGCAAGAGGTAAAGGTTATGCCTCTTTAATGGTAAACCATATTTTGGCTGAAGCTTCAGCGGCTTATCCTGATTGCGATTATTTCTACCTTCATGCGCAGGTTTCTGTGATGCCACTATATGCCTCTTTAGGCTTTGTTCCCTATGGAGGGAGGTTTGTAGAGGCGGATATTGAGCATCAGGCAATGTGCTTAGATAAGAGATAAGAGAGTATAGAGTAGAGATATGGTATTCGTCTTCGGACTCATTTCCTAAGGAGTGTTTAATTTAAATGGAAAAAGGGGCTTTATGGCCCCTTCTCTATACTCTCTACTCTCTACTCTCCTATTTCTAGAATGGTAAATCATCTCCACTCTCCGCCGCTAATGGAGGGAATTGGTATCCACCCGCTGCTGGCGTAGGCTCCACTCCTGCTGGAATCGAACCTGTGCGATCTAAACGATAAGCGCGGATTTCAGTATACCAACGCTCGTTGTATTCTCTTGATTCTACGTTGAATTGAACTTTTACGATTTCACCCTCTTGAACTGGCGATAAATCTTGTGTTTTATCTCCCCAAACCGACATACAAACCTTTTTAGGGTATTGATCTTGCGTTTCGATCACGAATTCTTGCTTGATCCAGTTGGTGCCATTTTTACCTGTTCCTGTAACCTCAGGTAATTTCTTGATTAATTTTCCGCTTATTTCTAAAGCCATTGTAACAATTTTTTGAGTTCTGTAATTGTTGGCAAGTAAGTAAATAATTGGTAATTTTACTAACCGTTTTTGGCGATGTGGTGAAATTGGTAGACACGCTACCTTGAGGTGGTAGTGCCGTTAAGGTTTGGGAGTT